>JAKLJW010000036.1 GCA_023150935.1 Candidatus Binatia bacterium
CGTGCCCCCACGTGGGTGTGCCGCCGGTAGGGGGCACGTAGCAACGTGCCCCCACGTGGGTGTGCCGCCGGTAGGGGGCACGTAGCAACGTGCCCCCACGTGGGTGTGCCGCCGGTAGGGGCACGTTGCAACGTGCCCCTACCCCGTGGACGCACTTCAAAGTTCCCTTGACAATGCGGTGCGCCGGGAGTAAGGGGGGCATCTCCTGCGGTTTTGGTTCCCCTGCTCACGGTCCGCCCTGCTGTATCCGGCGGCGCTAAATTGTGAAGGAGGCGTACATGAACCGGCCAGTCGTTTCGATCGTTTCCGTGGCAGTTCTGGTTGGCGGGGCACTCTACGCAGCGGCGGCGTCCGCGCAGCCGCCGCCGATAGTAGGGACGTGGAAGTGCGACGCCCTCGCCGGTAACGTCCAGATCCCGCAGCAGCTCTACAGTAGCGGGTTGTCGGGGTGGAAGTTCAAGGGTATAGGCACGGCGACAAACTGCACCCAGACCAGCGGTTCCGGTGGATATCCGGTCATCTGGGCCTCGTACAAGTTCAAGGGTTACCACCTTGGGCCGAACACGTGCACGGCGGCGGGCGGTCCCACATATTACGGGTACATGAAGGTCAGGTGGTACTATCCCTTCGTGAATTCCAGTGGCAACTACGTCATGGGGTGGGTGACCACGGTGTACAAGAACTGGGGTAACAACAGTCCACCCATGTCGTTCACGGCCTTACCGTGCCCGGGGCCGTTAACGGCCTCGCTGGATTACTCGAGTGGCTACGCGGCCGGGACGGGCGTAACCCTCAACGCCATGCAGACGAACCCCAACTGCACCGATACGGCGACCCAGTGTGCGAGTTCCTATCCGACCGGATTCGCCGGCTATACGTACGGCACACCGGGATACTTGGAGATGAATTGAGCGGGGGATCCGAGATGCGCTTTCCGCGCTTGCGCGCGGCGTGAAGAAATCGAACGGGTAGGGCGAGGCTCCCGCCGAGCCACGACGGTCCGCTGACGGCTCGGCTGGAGCCTCGCCCTCCCAAAGGCATGTCTGGTCAGGTCATGGATTGCGGGCGCCAGCCCGCTCCGCGAGAGATATCCCGACTCCGCAGTTCCGGCAGCGGAGGCCGGGCCGGGCAAGAATCGTCTTGCCGCCTCCCTCGCGTAACAATGTTACGCGATTCTTAACAGCTATGGTTGCATCGGCGCCGGCCGGCGCGTGAGCCCAGCTTCGAGGGGGGCTTCCCGGGTGGCAGCCCGAGCGCGCCGCGCGCGTTCGGGCTGCCACCCGCGCCGGCCTGCCGGTGCATCCGGATTTACGATCGATCCGCCGGACTCGGCAAGGGGGATTTCCGAGCCGTCGCCCTCGACGGCTGCCGTCGCCGAGCGCCAGGGGCTGGCGAACCCCACGGCGGTGCGTTGGCCGCAGTGAGCGATCTTTGCGCTGCCGGTCGACCCTTAACATTGTTTGGTCGTTTCTAACGCCTCTCTTACAGGCCGCGGTGCGCCGATGGTGCCGGACTGCCCGGAGTGGGCCGGTGGTTTCCGTGGCCTGGAATTGGACCGATGTCGATTTGCGCAAAGATCCTTCGCATGCAGTGCCCGCTGGTTCAGCGCCCGCCGCCGCTTGGTGGGAAGGTCAATGAATTTCAGCTTCCCAAACCCTTGCCCGATCTCGAACAGATTCGAAGGAGAAACGATGATGCACCTCGATCGTACGGTTAGCGGCTTACTGACCGGCACAGTTATGGCGATAGCTGCGGCGGGTATCCTTACCCTCCCCGGCGGCGCGGCGGCAGTGATGACCTGTAGCGGCCAGACACCGCCGGCAACCCTGACGGACGATTACCAGACGTTCGGCGGATACAACTGCTTCACGCTCTCGGCCGGACAGGACCTGAACATGAACGGAAAGAAGATAAGTTGCTACCCTGGGCACATCTGCGGTAAGGCGATCGTCGGTAACGGCGGGAACTCCGACGTGTCCAACGGGACAATCGAAGGGAACTTCTACACCGGCGGCGTCTCGAACGTGAGAACCGTCGAGAACCTGAACATCCGGTCGGGAGTTACCAACCCGCTAATAAACGTGAAACGTGCTCAGGGCAACGTCATCTCGGGCTTCTACGGGACGGCGATTCAGGCAACGTTTTCTCTCGGGACCGACTACGTGAGTGAGAACTACATCACGGGCGGCAGCGAGGGCGCGCAGTACGGTATTCGCGTCAACTCGACAGCGGCGACAGGCAGTCCCGATCTGGAGCGGAACTTCGTCCTCGCGGTCTCGGACACGGGCGTCGTTGCGGAAGGTGGACGTATGGATGTGAAGGGGAACATCGTCGGTCAGTTGCTCTACGTGTCAGAGCCTCCGATCCCGTTCGCCATCTCGGGTATTGTCGGCGCGGCGTTCGAGAATTTCGGCAGGGCGTTGCGCCCTGCCGACTCGCCGTCCGACTTACCACGGCATCGAGAAGGCGTACTCTACTCCGACCGTGGGGATGACGTCGGCGCGCACGCCGTCGTCGTTCAGCGGAATCAGCGCGTTCGCCGTGATCACCCCGGTTTCTGCAAAGAGTACGCGCACCCCGACCGAAGCGTCGAAGAGGTCCGCACGCTCGATTTGAAAGAAGAACGGATCCGGGATTTCGTCTGCCAACGAGCTGAATTGCGAGCGGCCGAGGAACACTACGGCCGCGTTTACCGGCCCGTACAGCCGCGCCGTGCCCCCGGCGGCCCACGCGAACACGCTGCGACTCGCGTCCTCCGTGTCGATGTCGACGGCAAGGTTGATCAACGGCTCGATCCGGTCTTCGAATACGTGCGACAGAATGAGCTGCGGCTGCACGCGCATCGTCCCCGCCCCCTGCAGGTCGTTGTCGTCGCCGGTGGGGAAACTCAGTCCCAGGCCGGCCGCAACGTCCACCCAGTCGAAACGGTGGAGCACGTACTTCGTCCGCAGCAACAGGTCGCCGATTCCGGCCGCACTCCCCGACTCGCTGAACGTCCGCGTCCCAGTTAGAGGGCTTCCGGCCGGCAGCGCGAACTGCGGCAACCGCGGATCCGGTACCTTTGCCGTCACGTCCAGACCCAATGACGTGACCATGACAGGCAAGGCCAGGTTGACGTCCCAGTCGGGCGTTATGCCGTACGTGATCGCCGGGGCGATGATGTGCGCGGTGACCGACAGATCGGCGCGCACGCGCACCGGCAGGTACGTGGTGAATCGTCCGTCGGCCAGCCGCGTGCCGCCGGCGACCTGAAAGTAAATGAAGCGGCCGTCGAGGAGCGGTTTGTTGACCAGGTTGTCCAGCGCCTCGCCGTTGATATCGGAGATGTTGACGTAGGAGTAGCTGACGCCGAGGTTCACCTGACCCTTGCCGATCGTCTCCGTGCGTTCGCCGAAGATCGGTCCGAGCACGCCGGTGCGGCGCTCGAAGGTCTCCAGCGCCGGATCGTAGACGTAGGTGACACTCGAGCTCGCGGACGCCACCGGGTAGGTCGACGCGACCGTGTTGGCCAGTGCCGGCCCCAGGGGCTTCAGTTGCAGGCCGGCCAGGGTCGGGTTGTCGAACAGGCCGGTAAGGTCGGCACGGGCGGCGAGCGGCAGTGCCGGCACGAAAGCCGCCGCCATCAGCGCGCGGATTACGAGGCGGCGGAACGAAGCGAATCGGACGCGGGCGGAGGGCAGCATAACGCGGACCGGGCCGGGCGGTTGTCGGCATTTACTCCGATTACCCGTTGCTTTACAACTTGATCAGGTTCGCCTGCGCGCACACCGTCATGCCTGACGAGACCCCGTTCACCCGCCGCATCTGCGCCGTGCTTCTTGCGGATGTAACGGGGTTCAGCGCCCTCATGGGCAAGGACGACGAGCGCACGGCGCGGGCGGTCCACCGGCTCCAGCAGGTCGTTCAGGATATCGTTGCCGAGGCCGGCGGCCGTGCCGAACCGTGCGCCGGCGACGCCATCTTCGCCACCTTCGATAGCGTCGTCGGCGCAGTCGCCGCGGCGCTCGGTATCCTGCGTCGCCTCGACCGCGAGCAGTTCGAAGGCCAGCACCTGAAACTGCGCATCGGCATTCACGTCGGCGACGTACTCACTCGCGACGGTGCCGCGTTCGGCGACGCCATCAACATCGCCGCCCGCTTGCAGGCGGTGGCGCGCCCCGGTTCGATCTGCGTCTCCGAGACCGTCTATCGCCAGGTTCGCAACCGCTTCGACGACCAGTTCGTCAGCATCGGCCGGCAAAATCTGAAGAACATCTCGGATCAGATACAGGCGTACCTGATCCTGCCGCGCGACGTCGCCGTCGGGCACAACGAGCCGCGGTACCGGCGTCCGCTCCTCTGGGGCGGCGCCGTGGCCGCCGTGGTGGCAACCGTCGCGGCGGGGGCGCTGCTGGCTGTGCGCGACCGGAGCGGCCCGACCATAGCGGTGCCGGCCGGCGGTGCGGGCTCGCAGGCCACGGTCAGGGGCGAAGCCGATTCGCCGGGTGTGCGCGAAGACGGCGGAGCCGATCTCGCGGCGGCGGCCGACAAGGTCGTGCTCGGGGTTATGGGCTTCAAGGGTCTCGGCGGGGGCGAGGGCGACGACTGGCGCCGCGAGGCGCTGCGCGACGGCCTCAACACGCAACTCAGCCAGCTCTCGCAAGTCAAGGTGTACTCGAAGGAGTTCATCGACTTCCTGATCTCCCGCAAAGGGCTCAGCGAGATCGAGGCGGCCAAGGATCTCGGCATCGCCAAGATGGTCTCGGGTAGCTTCGTGGTGGTCCGCGACGAACTCAAGATCGAGACGCACGTGGTGGACGTCGATACCGGCGTCCTCGAAGCGTCTTACGAAACCGCCGGGCAGGCGCACGAGTTTCTCGCGCTGCAGAATCAGCTCGCCCTCGGACTGATTGCGCGGCTCGATATCCCGATCACCGACGCGGAACGTCGCCTGCTTGCGCAGCGGCCGAGCAGCGAGGACGCGCTGCGCATGCTGCTCGAAGCCGAGGGCCAGGCCCGCCCGGCCGCGACGCCCGCCGCGCGCGGTCCGGGAATCGGCAGGCCGGTTATGCCACCTTCGGCGGCGCTGGCTGCCGTCTGGCCGTTCGCGGCGCGGTCGGCGCGGGCCGACGATGTGGGGCAGGCTGCCATCCTTGCCGCGCTGGAGAGTTATCGCGCGGCCACCGAAGCGCGCGACCTTGCCCGCCTGGCGGCGGTGTACAACGCTTTTCCGCCCGAGCAGCAGGCGGCGCAGCAGCGCTACTTCGACAACGTTCGCGATCTCAAGGTGACGATCGAAAACCCGGAGATCGCCATCGTTGGCGACGAGGCGGTCGTGAGCTACACGCGCACCGACGACTTCGTCGACGCCCGCACCGGCCGGCCGATGCACGTCTCCGTGCGCCTCACCAAGATCATGGTGCGCGACGACGGCAAGTGGCGTCTGGCGCCGGGGAAGTGATTTGGGGGTCCTGGGGTCCTGGGGTCCTGGGGGCTTGGGGTCTTGAGGTCCTGGGGTCCTGGGGGCTTGGGGTCTTGGGGTCTTGGGGTCCTGGGGTCCTGGGGTCTTGAAGTCTTGGGGTCTTGAGGGGGGATGGATGGCTGCATCGTACGCCGCCTTCCCCGGCGTCCGCTTCAGTCCTGGCCCTGATAGGCCATGGGGCCCGGGAACTGCGCGGCGATGCGGTCGGGGTCGATGACCAGGCCAGTGGTGTGGGTGACCTGGCGCAGGTTGGTGCCGCCGGCGTTCATCATGAACACCTGCGCGCCATCGGGGTTGGTGCCCAACGGGTCGCAGTTCGAATAGAGCAGCAGGGTGTCGGTGGGGGCGTCGTAACCGAAGATCAGGGTTGCGCACCCCAGACCCAGCGGTCCGAAGTTGCACCCGACTTCGGACTGTGGGGCCTCGTCGAACGAGGAGAGCTGGGTGAGGCCGGCGCCGGTGGTGTCGACGGCGAAGACCTGGCAGTTGTGCGACGGGTTGCTGCCGAGCGGATCGGCCGAGCCGACGAAGAACACGCGGGCGTCGTGTACGTCGATGACCGGGTTGGTGGTGTCGGAGCGCTCGAAGCCGGTCAGTTGCAGGTAGTTCGTGCCGTCGATGAGCAGGATCTCCTGGACGTTCCCTGCCGGCCCCTCGCGGGCAGGGGTGTCGCTAAGCAGGAGGCTCACGCCGGGCACCCCCTTCGGCGCAACGAAGGTCGGGTCGATTTCGCTGTCCGGTCCGACCTCGGTCGGCGGGAGCCGGGTCAGGTTGGTGCCGTCGACACTGACCGTGAAGAGTCCGAGCACCTGTTTGGGATTCAGATTGTCCGGATTGGCGGACGATGCGAAAGCCACCGTGCGTGGGTCGGCGAATCCCGGGCAACAGGTGGCGGGAAGATCCGGCGCCCGGCGTCCGGGCGGAAGTCGCGTCAATAGCCGCCGGCCTCCGGTGGTCAGGTCGAGGGCGGCGATCTGCACGGTGTCGATGCCGTCGGGTCCGGGGCCGCGGTCGGTGAACGCGGCGATCCGGCCGTTCGGGCTTAAGGCGAGCGACGGAATGACGAGGAGCGCATTCTCCCCTTCGAAAAAGATGGGCTCGGCGCTGGCCTCGCCGATACGGCGCAAACCGGTTCCGTCCGGCCGGACGAGAAACATCCCGCTGGCGCCGGGCGGCAGGGCGGGGGGTGTCAGGCAGAATTCGGGCGTGCAGTATGCGAGCCGATCGGTCACCTCGAACAGCACCGCAGAGCCGTCGGGAAGAACGCCGAGGCGCTGGAACACGCCCGCGAGGACGAGTTCGGGTCCGAAGCGGTCTTTCGCCAGTGCCACGCAGGCGCCGGTGGGTGCCGGGGGGCCGAGAATCGGGTACCGCACGACGGTGACCGCCGGGCCGTTGCCGCGCCGGACGACGAGGCGCTGCGTGCCGATCGGACTCAGGCCGAAACCGGTCTCTTCGCAATCGGTGATCACCCAGGCAAGGGTCCCGATGTCCGGGGCCGGCGGCGGCGCGCCGTCGTCGTCGCCACAGCCGGCGATGACCGGCAGCACGACCGCGAGAGCCGCACTCAGCGTCAGGACTCGGCGGGCGAATGGCGTAAGCCGGATCGGTGGTAGGTGCGGCATCGCAGCGGTCCGTTCGGGTCGAGGCCGCGACGATAGCGCAGTGGACCGTATCGGCTCAACGTGGTCGGGGCCAAAACACAGGAAGTTGTGGAAGTTGGGTGACGCAGCGTGTACGGTCGACAGGCGGCGCGCAGCAGGTCATGAGTTTCGTGTATTACACCGTCGACACCGGCATCGAGGCCAGCCAGATATTCTGGAGCCACGACTCGGTCGACGACCACGTCGGGCTCTGCGATTTCGAGACCACTCTGCCGGTCTTTCTCGAGGCGTTGCCGAAAGGCGCGGTGGTGATCGATGCGGGCTGCGGTCTGGCACGCTGGGTGTTCTACCTGCGGGCGCGGGGTTACCGCGTGATCGGTACCGACTGCGCCTTCGCGGCTCTGGCGCAAGCGAGGCGTCACCAGGCGACCGCGCCGCTGTTCGTCTCCGATACGTTGCAACTGCCGTTGCGCGACGAGTCCGTGGGCGGCATCATCTCTCTCGGGGTCGTCGAACACGCGATCGAGGGACCGCACCGCGCCCTGCGCGAGTTGCGCCGCGTGCTGCGGCCGGGCGGCGTGGCTCTGGTCGCAGTGCCCTACAACAACCCCTGGCGCCGCGCCCTGATCAATCAGTTGCGACGCTTCCGGGACTGGCAGAAACGCCGTGCCGGGTTCAAGCTCGACTTTGCCGAGTACCGCTTCTCCGCCCGCGAACTCGCCGGCTTCCTGCGCGATAGCGGGTTCGAGGTCGAGTCGGTGTACGCGGACGACTTCACGCCGCCCCTGGGCAAGGGCCTCTGGGTGGATTCCTCGTCGTTCTTCGGCTACCGGGCCGGGATGTTCGATCTGCAACCGGGGCGCAAGCGCTGGGAGCTGAATCGCCGCGGGCGGTTCGTGCAGCGCTGTGCCAACCTGGTCTCGCCGTGGTTGGTCGCCGGCGGGGTGCTCGCGGTCGCTCGACGCCGGTGAACCGTATGCCGTCGCAGCGCGCCGACGTTCCCAGCGTCGCGGTGATTGTCCTCAACTGGAACGGCACCGACGACACCCTCGAGTGCCTGCGCAGCCTCGTCGGGCAAGACTACCCGCGCTGCGAAGTGGTCGTGGTGGACAACGGCTCCCAGTCGTCGCCGCGGGCTCGCATCGCGGCCGAGTTTCCCTCGGTAACCTGTATCGAAACCGGGCAGAACCTCGGCTATTCCGGCGGCAACAACGTCGGTATTCGCTACGCGCTCGAGCGGGGTCACGATTACGTGTTCGTGCTGAACAACGACACGATCGTCGAACCGAACTTCCTGACGCGGGCGATCCCGGTGGCCGGCTCGGACCCGTCGATCGGTGTGGTCGGCATCAAGATCCTCGCGTGGGACCAGCCCGGACGCGTCTGGGTCGCGTACGGGGAGGTTACGTACCGGCAGAGTCTGGTGCGCCTGATCGGTTACTACGGCCTCGACGACGGACGCTACGACCACCCGTGCGACGTCGACTGGGTGCCGGGTACGGCGATGCTGTTTCCGCGGCAGGCGCTCGAGCGAGTGGGGCTCTTCGACGAGGCATTTTTTGCGTATCACGAAGATGTCGACTGGTGCGCACGGGCCCGCGAGCGGGGCTTGCGCGTGGTGTACACCCCGGTTGCCCGCATCTATCACAAAGGCCACCGCAGCTCGGGCGGCAAGGTGTACGTCACGCCGCGGCAGTATCTCGCCGGGCGCAATATGGTGCTGTTCGTCCGCAAGCACGCGCGCTGGTATCAGACGCTGCGCTTCGTCGCCTTCCTGTTGGCGACGCTGCCCTTTCAGTATCTGCGCCGGCTCGCCTCCGGTGAACAGCGCGGCGTGGTCCTGAAGGTGCGCGGCATGCTCGACGGCTGGCGCGGCCGTCCGGTACCATTCGAGCAACTGGGGTTCCGTTGAGGGTGGGCGAGACCCGCCGCCCGCCGGCGAGTTCCCCGCCGAGGACCTTTTCGTTTCGATGCGTGTCGCCGTTGTCATTCCGATGTGGAATCAGGTCGAGCTGACGCGGCGCTGCCTGCGGAGCTTGCCCCGGCTCGACCTCGCTCCCGACCGCGTTGTTGTGGTCGACAACGGCTCCCGCGCCGGGCCGGTGGGGGACCTGGGGGAGGATTATCCCGGGGTGACGGTGGTCCGTCTCGATCGCAATCGAGGATTCGCCGGCGGGTGCAACGCGGGGATTGGCGACGCCCTGGGGGCGGGGGCGGACGCCGTGTTGTTGTTGAACAACGACACGACGGTGCACCCGGGGCTGCTGACCGAGCTGGTGCACGCCCTGGCGGCCGATCCGCGGATCGCGGCCGCGGGTGCCAAGACGCTGACCGAGGAGGACCCGCCGCGCATACATGCCGCTTACGGCGTGCTCACCTTCCATGGCTCGCTGGTCCGCGTCGAAGGCTGGCTGGAGCCCGACGCCGGCAAGTTCAACGAGGCGTGCGACGTCGACACCGCCTTCGGCAGTGCGCTGCTGTTGCGGCGCGAGGCGCTGGAGGCGGTGGGGCTGCTCGACGAGGAGTTCTTTGCCTACCACGAAGATGTCGACTGGTGCGCCCGGGCGCGGCGCGCCGGCTGGCGGATTCGCTACGTTCCCACGGCGCGTGTGTATCATCGCATGCACGCCTCCACGGGCGGCGGCTATGCGAGTCCCATTACCTATCTTGTGGCCCGCAACAGCATCCTGTTCGTGCGCAAGAACGCGACCTGGGCGGAGGTTGCTACCTACTGCGTGTACACCGCCGGCAACCTGTTCAAGGAGCTGATCTTCCGCTGGCGCCGGGGCGAGATCGACGGTTACCGGCTGCGCTTGCGGGGCATGCGCGACGGCCTGCTGCGCCGCGCCGTGCCGCTCGCCGAGCTGGGATTGGCGCCTGACTGATCGCTTCCCTCCGGGCTGCCTGCCTGGCGCGGGCTGGCGCCCGTAACCTGTATTGGGATTTCCGCGGATGCGCCCACGGCGCGAAGAAATCTTCAGGCCATGGAGCGGCAGTGCCCCGCCGTTCGTCCCGAGTAGCCGCCGTCTTCTCAGGCGGCGTATCGAGGGAGGCGGGGGACCACGACGGCCGCCCCTCGATACGCGCCCTGTTTTACGATTTCCGAGTTTGCGCGCACGACGCGAAGAACTTTCCAGATGATCGAGGAGCAGGGCGCCACCGTTCGTGCCGAGTAGCGCCGTTTATTCAGGCGCGTATCGAGGCACGTCCGGTGTGACCCCTCCATACGGCCCCTGAACAAACGGGTCCTACTCGGGGCGAACGGGGAGTTGCGGGCATTGGGTTGCGGGTGGTAGCCCGCGCCAAGCCCTGCACGGCGTAAGTACGGCGACGCGTCTTGATCCGTGACATCTTCCGCTCGCACCGGGAGACCCGACCTTTGTCTGCGCCGGTTCGGCGCGCCCGTGAACGTATCACGTGCACCTCAGTGTACGCCGCGACCTGTCGAACGCACAACTCGGTGCGGGCGCGGGCCCGGGGAAGCTGGCCGTGGCGCACTGCCCCGCCGGTGGATGTAAGACAACCCGGCCGCGGACGGGTAGACCGTCCGCCGGCACCGCGTACGAGCCCGCCCGGCCCCTGACGAGGATCTTCACCAGTCCCGGAGTCCTTGCCGAGCGGTCCCGGACGACGATCTTGAAAACCCCTCCTGGGGCCGCCGGGCTGCGGTTGAGATAGGCCCACAGCGTCCTGGCTCGATTGGTTCTCCAGCCGGTGCCCGTTGCTCTGTCGTACTGCCCTCCCGGAACCGCGACGTCGACGACCGGTCCATGAGCGTTGTCGAGCAGCAGGCGAACTCCGTTGGCGTGCGGATCGAGCGGCGGACTGAAGGGGAACGACAGGCGCACACTGCCGCGGAAGACGAGCCTGTCGTCGCCGGGAGGCGTGTCGAGCCGGCTCAAGGCGATCTTCGCCTGGTTGACGCTGACCGCGCATTCGAGCGTGCAGCCCGAGTCGCAGCCGTCGCCGTTTTCAAGGTTGCCGTCGTCGCACTCCTCAGCGGAATCGATGGTGCCGTTGCCGCAACCGGCCGCTGTCGGCGTCGCGCTCTGCGTGCTTGTCGGCGTTGCGGTCGGGGTGGGCGCGCTCGTGGGCGTTCCCGTGACGGTCGGCGTTTCGGTTGCTGTGGCGGTTAGCGTCACGGTGGGAGTGAGGGTCGGAGTTGCCGTTGTGCCGGTCGGAGATGGCACGCACGCCGGACAGGACCCGGCGCATTCGTTCCTGGCGATGTCAACGCAGACAGGCAACCAGGACAACCGGCAGCAGTTCGGGTAGAGATCGCAAACGCACGCTTCGCACGGTGCGTCCCCGCAGGTTTGAAACGGTATGCAGCATCGCTCGCAGGGCTGCGGCTCTCCGGCGCAGAACACGATGGTAGAGCTCGACAAACATCTCTGGTCGGCGGGGCACTCGATCGAGGCGCCGCAGGGCGACCCGTCGCCGCTGCAGAATCCTGACATTAACGAGCAGGTCTCGCCCATGGTGCACGAGTTCCCGTCATCGCACGCGGTTCCTGGGGACAACCTCGTTCCCTGGCACCGCCCCAGGGTGCACGTCTCGCCTGTCGTGCACGGATCGCGGTCATCGCAAGGGGGCGAACCGGGCACTGCGCTGCCCGTACAGCGTCCTGCCGAACACGTGTCGGACTCGGTGCACAGGTTGAAGTCGTCGCAGGGTGCCCCTTCGGGCAAGGGATTCCCGGCGCATACCCCTGCCCGGCAGGTGTCGGCTTCGGTGCATGGGTTGGTGTCGGTACAGGCGACCGATCCGTCGGGCACCTGCGTACCGATGCAGCGCCCGGCCTGGCACGTATCGCCCAGCGTGCAGACGCGGTAGTCGTCGCACGGGTCGCTGTTGTCGATATGCACGCAGGCCCCGGCGCCGTCACAGACGTCATCGGTGCAGGTGTTCCTGTCCGAGACGCACGCACGTCCGCCCACCGCCGCCTGGCAGGTCGAGGAGCAGCAGTCGGAATCGTCGAAGTTATCGTCGTCGCACTGCTCGCCGGGCGCATCCAGGACGCCGTTCGGACAGCCGGTGCACGGTCCCAGCGCTTTCGGCGTCACGTTGGCGCCCGGCGTGACGGTCGCGCCCGTCAAGACGGGTGCGTTCTCGCACCGCAACGGCGTACCGCACGTCCCGTCCGTGCTCGGATCGGCGCAGCGGCATTCGATGAAATTGCCGCTAGGGCTATCCGTATCTGCCAGCATCGTCCCCCCCGTTGCGTCGAAGCTCCCGCGATAGATGACGAGGTTCTTTCCGCCGCCCCACTCGATATCCGTGTTTCTCGATGTGAGGGTGCCGGAAAGGCGGATCGTGCAGGCGGGTCCGACAGTGATGCTGCCGTTCCTGTAGCCGTTCGATGCGGTCGTTCGGGCGTCCAGCGTGCCGGCAATCGTGAGGCGGCGATTGGGGCCGGCGCTTACCGCGATATCTCCGCCCCACGCGCCGCCGCCGCTCGCGGTCGCGGCGACGTTGCCGGCGAGGTCCGCATCGCCGGCCGCCACCAACTCGATGCCGCCACCGCTTCCCCCGCCCGCGGCAACGGCGCTCAGCGAGTTGCTGCCGGCGGTCACGATGTCGCCAGTGTCCGCGACTGCGGAGATGTAACCGGCCGAGCCTCCGTTGCCGCCGTCGACGTTCCACGCGCTCCCGGTCGTGACCGCGCCTGCGGCCACTTCGATTGTCCCGCCCTCGGCCCCGGTGCCGCTGCCCGTGGCCGCGAGATCGGCGTCGATCGTGGCGGCGTTCTGCGCCCTCAACGAAATCTCGCCACCGCCACCCCTGTTGGGGCCATTTGCACGCAGGGGTGCCGTAACCGAGATCGCACCGCCGGCTTCGACAGAGATCGAACCGCCGGGAGCATCCGCCCCCCCGCCGCCGTTCGCGGAGGTCAGCCCACCGATGCTTATATCGCCGGCGGTCGCCTCCAGGGTAATGGAGCCGCCTTCTCCCCGGTTGTTGCCGTCGGCATGGATGGGGCTCGTGGTCGCGATCGAGGCGGCCACGATGGCGATTCCGCCCCCGTTCGTTGCCCCGCCGCCGTCGGCGGAAACGTCCTTGCCAAGCAGCATTACGCTCCCACCCGCGGTGATATAGACCCAACCCTCGGACGTGGCGGCGTCGGCCTTCACGTCGATCTTGCCCGGAGAGTTGCCGACCGACTCGGTCTTGAAGTTGCCGGTTACAACGACGTCGATCTGGCCCCCCGCCGCCTCCAGCAAGCCCTGGACGGTCAGGTTCCCCGCCAAGACGCCGTAAGACCCCCCGGGGGTGGCGGCCTTGAGAGCCGCCGAGCCGGCGACCGTTACGCTCCTTGCGCCGAGGTCGAGTTCGCACCCGTCGTCGAGGAAGTGGGTGCCAACGATCGTACAGGGATCTCCGATGCAGATGCCCGAATCGCACTCGGCCAGAGCCGTGCCGTGGGTCAGTAGGGTGCCAACGAGCCCGGCGGCCGTGAGGCTCCAACGCAGGAAGGGCGGGCATGCTCGGTAGCCGGGACGGGGCAAACCCTCCTCTGCCGTTTCACGCCGATGACGCTCCATTGCGGGCGCCTCCTCTTCGGGTTCGGAAAAGTGATTTCAGGTCAGAGACGCGATCGTCGAGCCGGTTCCCACCGACGAGGCACAGCGCCGACGCCACCGCATGTCACAGGATGAGCAAGAACGGGGCATCCGGCGCTGTGCCGATCTTGGAAGGCTACCCACCACCCTCCTCGTCTTATGATGTTCCCTGTCACGCCGCATACGATGTGACCTGATGCCTGTCAAGTTAAGATTCCACTCCGGGCTGTGGTCCGTAACGCCTTCGGCGTAAGGAAACCCTGCGCCACAGCAACGGGCGCTGTTCAGGTTAACGCGAATGGGGGCCGGTGATCCCGGGGGAATGGAACCGGGTGCTCAGCCGGCGCTGGCAGGCGAGTACTCGAAGGCCGGCGCCGCGGCGACCTCGATGGGCGTCTCGACACGGGCGCCGTCGGCCCAGAACTGATACGCCAGGTTGGGCCGCCGGGCGAGATAGTCCACGACCCGCGTCTTGGCGTAGGCGATCGTGCGCACCCGGCGCATCTGGTGAGCGAGGAAGCGGAGATTTTGCCGGTAGTACGCGGTCCGCATCAGCGGCAGGATGGTCGCTTTGGGGAAGCCGTGTACGGCCATGCCGAAGGCGACGTCCCAGTACAGCTCCTCCTCGGTCCGCGAGTGCATCAGGTGCCCGCCGTAATAGCGGTAGCCTCTCTGCGCGATGTGCTCGACGTCCGCGGGGGCAATGATCCCGTCGCGCAGGGCGCGCACGGTGAGGTCGACGCCGGGGAAATAAGCCAGAGAGAAGTAGTTGAAATAGAACGGCTTGGGCAGCCGGCAGAGCAAGTCGAGCGTCTCCAGACGCTCGTCGTCCGTTTCGTACGGGTTGTCGCCGATGAAATCGAGATTGAGGATCACCCCGAAGCGCTTGAAGAGACGGCAGGCTTCGACGATCGACTCGGTCGACGTCTCCCGATCGTAGCACTCGCGGCGCACCCTCTCGGAACCCGACTGGATACCCATGGTCGTCGCCCACAGGCCCGCGCGCCGCAGCATCGCGACCCGCTTCTCGTCCACCATGCGGGGAAACGAGTAGATGATGAACGGCAGACCGATCTCTCGCGGGTAGACCGAACAGAACTCCTCCAGCCACGGGCGTGGCGGTGCGAAGATGTCGTCGCTGAACGCGACGGTCCTGAGTTTGGGGCGGGCCGCGACCGCCTGCTTCAGTTCGTCCATGACGTGGCGAACGCTGCGCCGGCGGACGTAACTGCCCAGTCCGGCAGCATCCCTGCGCGCGATGTTGTGAATGCAGAAGCTGCAGTGAAACGGGCAGCCGCGCACGCCCATGACGTCGTAGCTGATTGCCTGCGCGTCCCACGACGCGACGTCGCGCCAGGTGTCGAAGCCGAGGTAGTACTTGTTCCGTGCCGTCAGGTCCGCCGGCGGCAGGACGTCGAGGTCGGGGATGAGCGGGCGGGGCGGGTTGCGCACGATGTCGCCCCCCGGCGTACGCAGCCAGCAGCCGTGAAGATCGCGGTAATCTTCGTTGCGGCCGATGCGGTCGGTCAGCTCGACGAGCACATGTTCGCCTTCGGAACGGCAGACGATGTCGGCGTCGGCGAGGCAGTCTTCCGGGCAGGTCTGCGCGTGTATCCCTCCCCAGATCACGACCGGGTTGACCGCCGCGCGCACGCGCCGGGTCACGCGCGCCGCGAGCTGGTAGTAAGTCGACCAGACGCTCATGCCCACGATGTCGGGCTTGAGGCGCGCGATCAGGTCGACCACCAGGTCTTCGTCGCGGGCGCTCGGCGTGTTGTAGGTGAAGTAGTTCTTGAAAAAGATGGAGTGTACGTCGTGCCCGCGGCGTGCCAGTAAGGGGTGAAAGATGCGCAGGGCGTGCGACTGGTAGTTGTAGAAGGCGACCAGCACCACGCGCAGCGGGCGCCCGGCGGCGGGCCCGTCGAGAGAAGTCGTAATCATCGGGTACCTCGTAGAGGCTTCCATCCCGGCGGCAGCGTGTCAACACGGTTCGGGCCGGTGCGACGGATCGACGCGTCGCGGTCGCTTTTACAAATCGGACCGCGACGGCTAGCATCCGGGCCTCGCATGATTCCCGACCCGCCCCCGCGCGTTGCCGTCGTCATCCTCAACTGGAATGGCCGCGACGATATCCTCAATTGCGTATCGACGCTGCCGCGGCTGACCTATCCGAACTACTCCGCCACCGTGGTCGACAACGCCTCGGCGGACGGCAGTGTCGAGGCCTTGCGCGAGCGCTTTCCGCGGCAGCGGGTGTTGGTGATGGAAAAGAACCTCGGCTTCTGCGGCGGCAATAACCGGGGCATTCGGGACGCGCTGGCGAACGGGGCCGACTACGTACTGCTCCTCAACAACGACACGGAAATGCACCCCGAGCTGATCTCCGAGTTGGTGCGCGTCGCGGTCACCGACGCGCGTATCGGTGCGGTCGGGGCGAAGAACCTGAGGCTGGAGGACCCGAGCGAGGTGTGGGGTGCCTACGGTCGGTTGACGTGGGGCAAGGAACTCGTGCAGGTCGTCGGCCAGGGGCGGCCCGACGGACGGGAGTATCGTGAGGTGCGCGACGTCGATTGGGCGATCGGTAACGGCATCATGATGAGTCGCGCGGCGTTGGAGACCGTGGGCGGGTTCGACGAGGGCTTCTTCGGCTATCACGAGGACGTCGACTGGTGCCAGCGCGCGCGCGAGCACGGCTTCCGGATAATGTTCAACGGCGACGCAATCATTTACCACCGGGGCTTCGGGGCTTCGCACCCCGGCCGGCCGATGCCGTTTCCGGTGCTGTACTTCCTCGGGCGCAACGGCATCTTTTTCGCCCGCAAGCACGGCACCCGGTGGCAGGTCCTCAAGTTCGGCACGCTCTTTCTGCTCGAGGTGGTGCGGTTGCTGATCCGCGGCGCGTGGCGCGGCGAGCGGCTGAAGGATTACCTGTGGCTGCTGCGCGGCTTCGCCGACGGCGTGGTCGGACGGCTGCCGCTGCGGGACCTCAGGTTGCAATAGACGCTGCAGGACGAGCCCGTCCAGGTGAAGAGGTGGTCGTTCCGTGGCGACACTGCGCCGGCTGACTTCCAACAGTGCGGTCGTGGTGGTCGGCAGTGCGCTGCAGCGGCTGCTGACCCTCGGGACGACGTTGCTGCTCGCCCGGGGTCTCGGGGACGAGGAGTTCGGTGTGTACGCCTTTGTCGGGGCGTACATGATGCTGTTCGGTTTCCTCGTCGATCTCGGCTTCGAGAGAGTGATTGCGCGGGAACTGGCCCGCGACCCGCAGCGGGTCGGAGTGTTGATGGGCACCGGCTTCATCCTGCGCGGGGCGATGTCGTTGGGGGCGGCGGCCGTGGCGGTGGGGGTCGCGTGGTGGCTCGACTTCGCCGCGGTGACACGGTGGTGCATCGTTCTTGCCGCGGCCGGCCTGCCGCTTTCGGTCGAGAGCCTGGTGCGGGCCTTCTTCCAGTCGCGGTACGAGATGCACTACGCCTACCTGTTGAGCCTGCCGGGGGGAGTGCTGTTCCTGGCCCTGGCCGGAACGATCCTCTGGCTCGGCGGCGGTCTGATCGGCGTATTCGCCGCTGCCCTGGTTACGGGGGCGACGATCGTGGTGGCGATGCTTTGGGTTGCGCTGCCGCACATGCAGCCGGTGTGGCGGATCGACTGGAGCCTGATCGGTTATCTCTGGCGGGAGGCGTGGGAGCTGGGCGTGGTCATCGTGATCTGGTTGATCACGATGCGCATCGACCAGATTCTGCTGTACTGGTTGCGCGGACCGGGCGAGGTGGGCCAGTACGCCGTGGCGGTGAAGATCACGGAAGCGTTGAGTGTCATTCCCGAAGCGGTGACGGCGACGACGTTCCCGTTGTTGGCGGCGGCGATCGGCTCCGCGCCGGAGCGCGTCGAGTACATCTATCGGTTGGCGATGCGCTATCTGATTCTGCTGGCGTTGCCGGTGGCGCTGGCGGTGTGGTGGTGGCGGGAGGCGCTGGTTCGTGTCCTGTTCGGCGCCGGCTATGTCGACGGCGGGAGCGATGCGCTGGGGGTGCTGGCGTGGTGGCTGTTCTTTTCTTACACCGCGGCGGTTTATCTGGGACTGATGATCGTGCGCAGTCAGCAGCGACTGATTGCAGTCATCAGCACGGCGGCGCTGGCGGTGAACGTGGGATTGAATCTGATCTTGATTCCGCGCTGGGGTGCGAGCGGTGCTGCGGTGGCGATGCTGACGAGCAGTGCGACGAGCTTCGTGCTGTTCTCGATCGCCGCGGACTCGCGGGCGGCGATGCGCGTCTGTTACGGCGAAGCGGCGCGCCCGGCTGCGGCTCTTGCGGTGGGCGGGCTTGCCGCCGGTCTGCTGGCGCCGTACGCGCTGGGTCCGGTGCTTGCGGTACCGCTCTACGTTGCCGCACTCGTCCTAATCGGTGGCCTGGGTCGAGAGGACATCGCCTTCGCGCGGCGATTGGTCGTGCGGTGATGCGGCGGTTGCGCTGCCGACGATCCTGGCCGGGTTGCCAGCGACAATGGCGTAGTCCGGCACATCGCGCGTGACCACGGCGCCGGCACCGACGATGGCGCCGCGTCCGATGCGCACCGCTTTGAGCACGATGGCGCCGGCACCCAGCCAGGCGTCGTCCTCGATGACCACCGGGCCGCTGGGAATCGAGCCCGTCAAGCCGTAGTCCGCACGGCGCAGCAGGGCGTCCGTCGGATGGACGTCCGTGTCGTAGACGAAAACCGAGGGGCCGAGCCGGCAGTGATTGCCGAGCGAAATGCCCTGGACCGCGCAGAGGATGGTGTTGGGGCCGAGGCTGACGTGATTGCCGATGCGGAGATGGGCCGCGTACGGACCGCCGAGGCCGACGATCCAGGTGCAGGGCGTGCCGATTTCGACGTGATCGCCGATGGCGATCTCTCCCGAGCCGAGGATCGCCGGTACCGGACCGTGGAGGCGCATGCCTCGGCCGACGCTGGCGCAACGAAAGCGCAGTATCGGCTCCCGCACGAGGGCCTGCATGACGACGTTCCAGAAGTTACGGACGAGCGGCGTGCCATACAGGAGTGCCTCGCCCAGGGTATTGCCGATCGGTAGCGCGTATCGGCCCTGCACTTCCGAGAGCTTCCAGATGAGTCGCACGAACGGGTGCACGCGGGGCGCGGACATGGCCGGCGCATAGGGGACGTCCGGCCGGGTGTCAACCCGGCGGCGACCTTCGACGCGATCGATTTCCAAGGTTTACATCGATGTGGGGGTCGGTTAGCGTCTTTCCTACCATGGGACATGCATGGCTGCGCGGGCCTGGCAGCCCGTTACGCCGCGCGCGGTTGCTGTATGCGAAGAACCGCTACCTCACCCCGCGCCGCCTGCTGAACTACTGGCACGTCCAGCACGAGATGAAGGCCGGCCGGACAACGCTGCGGTCGCGCCCGTACGAGCTGTGCATCGACACCACCAACAAGTGCAACCTCGGGTGCCCTTACTGCCCGACGGGCCGCAAACAGCCCGGACGCGGCAAGGGCAGCATGCCTTTCGACGTCTTTGCGTCGATCGTCGACGAGCTGGCGCCGTATGCGTTCACGCTCGAACTCTACAACTGGGGCGAGCCGTTCTTCACGCCGGACCTGCCGCGGCTGATCGCGCACGCTTACCGCCGCCGTCTGGCGACGCTCATATCGAGTAACCTGAGCTTCTCGCTGAGCGACGACTACATCCGCAGCATCGTCGAATCGGGGCTGACCTACCTGACCGCGGCCATCGATGGCGTCGACCAGGAATCGTACGAGATCTACCGGCGCGGCGGGCGCTTCGATCGCGTCGTCGAGAACCTGCGCCGCATCGTGCGACTGAAGCGCGAGTTGAACCGCGACCTGCCGAGCGTGTGCTGGCAGTACCTGATCTTCGCGCACAACGAAGACCGCGTCGACGAAGCCCGTCGTCTGGCCGCGGAAATCGGCGTCGACAAGTTCATCGCCTCGGCCGGCCTGTACGACGACCCGAGCTGGGCCCCGAAGGGCGATTACGGGATGCCCTACCTCGAAATGCACCAGAACCGCTGCACTTGGTTGTGGACCAGGGCGGTCTTCCACTGGGACGGTGGCATGGCCTCGTGCTGCATGGGGTACGACAAGCAAGATGACTTCGCCGATTGGGCGCCGGGGGATTTCGGGCGCCTGTGGAACAACGAGAAGTTCGTCGCGGCGCGCCGCATCTGGACCGAGCCGCAGTCGGCGCTGCCGGCCGGCCACTACTGCACCGAATGCGACAAGGTACGCTTCTATCGTGGCCTGCCGCTGCGGTCGCGGATGAAACCGGCCCCGGCGTTGAGGCAACAGGCGACGGGCTGAGGCCCGCGTGACGAAGCCGGGGGCGCGATCGATCTCAACTCGCTTTCGTTGCCGCCGGCTGAGGCTTGGTCTTCGATAGTTGCGGTAGCCCGCGATAGAAACGCACCTTGTCGCAGGAGGTGCAGTAGTGGCCCGCCGGGAGAGGTGACTCCCGCTCGGTCCAGATGCGCCGGGCGGCCACGAACTTGTCGTTGTTCCACAGGCGCCGAAACTCCCCCGGCGCCCAGTCGGCGAAGTCGTCGTGTTTGTCGTAGCCCATGCAGCACGAGGCCCAGCCGCCGTCCCAGTGAAACACAGCCGAGTTCCACAGCCACACGCAGCGGTTTTCGTGGACCTGGAGGTATTCCATCGAGTAATTGCCCGCGGGTTCCCAACTGGCGTCGTCGTAGGTCCCCGCCAGTGCCCGGAACCCGTCGAGCCCGAGTGCCGCTGCCAGCTCGCGCGCTTCGCCGACCCGATCTTCGTTCGGTGCGAAGATGAGGTACTGCCAGGTGATGCGTGGCGTGTCGCTGCCCATCCGGCGCTTGAGTCGCACGAAGGTGCGCAGGTTCTCGACGACGCGGTCGAACTTGCCGCCGCGGCGGTAGATTTCGTACGAGCGCTGATCCGCCCCGTCGACCGAAGCGGTGAGATAGGTGAGGCCGCTGCGGATGATCGTGCCGATCTGTTCCTCCGTGAGGGCAAAGCTGAGGTTGCTCGAGATGGTTGTGATCAACCCCTTGCGGTGTGCGTATTCCACGAGGCGGGGCAACTCGGGGTTCAGGAACGGCTCGCCCCAGTCGAACAGATCCAGCGAGAAGGCGTACGGCGCCAGCTCGTCGAGGATCGAGGCGAAGGTTGCGAACGAGACGTTGCCGCGCGGCCGCCCCTCGTTACGCCGGCCGGTCGGACAGAAAGGACAGCGGAGGTTGCACTTGTTGCTGACGTCGATCGTCAGCTTGTAAGGCCGCGAGCGCAGCGTCGTGCGGCCGAGACGCATCTCCAACTTGTTGAGCAGGGCGTTGAACAGACGCCGTGGGGTCAGGTTGGGGTTCTTCTCCAGCGCCGCGCGCACGGACGACGGCGCGAGTGGCGCAAGAACGCGAGTTACGATGGCCACCGGATCACCTTAGCACGGACCGCCGACCCATCGGCAATCGGGCGCTCCGGGCGTTGTGCGACCGGAACATGCCGAGCTACGATCGGTGCAGTGGCCCGTAAACACCACACTCTGCGCCGCATCTTGAACCGCTTCGCGGTCCAGGCCGAAATGAAGCTCGGCCGCAACCGCTTGTGGTCCTACCCGTTCGAGCTCTGCATCGACGTCACCAACAAGTGCAATCTGCACTGTCCCTACTGTCCGACCGGACGCGGCGAGCAGGGGGGGCGCGGACGCGGAACCGTTTCGTACGAGCTGTTCGCCGCCATCCTCGACGAACTCGGGCCGTACGCCTACGACCTCGAGCTGTTCAACTGGGGCGAGCCCTTCTTCAATCGCGACCTGCCGCGGTTAATCGCTTACGCGACCGGCAAGCGCGTGCGTACCGCCGTCTCGACGAACCTGAGCTTCCCGATGACCGAGGAATACGTCCGCTCCGTGGTAACGGCCGGCCTCGGCTCCCTTACCGCCGCTATCGACGGGGTCGATCAGGCGTCGTACGAACGCTACCGGCGGGGCGGCAACTTCGAGCTGGCGATCCACAATCTCGAGACGTTCGTGCGGGTGAAACGGGCGTTGGGTTCGCCGACGCCGGACATCTGCTGGCAGTATCTGGTGTTCGCGCACAACGAGTCGGCGATCGAGCGGGCACGCGCGATGGCGGCGGAGATCGGGACGGACTACTTCTCGGTCGCAGCCGGCCTGCACGCCGACCCCGCGTGGACACCGCAGGGGCGCTACAACGTCGACTACCTCAAGGTACACGCGAACCGGTGTACGTTCCTGTGGGAGAAAGCGGTCTTTCACTGGGACGGAGGCTTCGCTTCGTGCTGCGCGGGTTTCAACAAGCACGACGACTTCGACACGTTCCGCGCCGGCGATTTCCGCCGCCTGTGGAACAACGACAAGTTCGTGGCCGCGCGGCGCATCTGGACGGACCGCGACTCGGCGTTGCCGGAAGGCCACTTCTGCACCGAGTGCGACAAGGTGCGACTGTATCGTGGCCTGCCGCTGCGTTCGCCGGCACCGGCGCGGCCAGTCAGTGCCGCCTGAGCCCGAGCCCCTGGGGGACATCGGAGGTCTTCCTGCGCGAGGTGGCCTTTCTCTACGGGGATAGTACGGGGCTCCCCACGCCGAGCGCGGGCGACGCCGTCCGCCGCGAGGCCGAGTAGTCTGGCGGCTACAGGGCGTCCTCCTCGATCTGGTTGAAAAGCAGCAACGATAGAAGGAGATAAATTACGAGGATTGCCCCGAAGGCGCCTCGTTCGGCGCGGGTCGCGGCGTTAGAACCGGTCGATTCCATGATAGTGCAACGTGCGTGCGTATAGCGGGAACCCCGATCAGGAGAACATGGAAGACGTGAAATCGGAAGCCGAAAGCCGGGAAGGGGAGGTGGCGGGTGTGGTTCCCTGGCGACTCCGCGCTGCCGTGCGTCGGGCCAACCGCCCGGGATTCTTCTTCGTCAACATCGGCGCCAACGACGGCGTCAGCAACGACTACGTCTATCCGTTCCTCTGCGAGTACGGCTGGCGCGGCCTCGCCGTGGAGCCGCTCGATGAGCGTTTCGCCGCGCTGGCTCGCAACTACGCCCGCTTTCCCCGGGTGATTCTGGAACGGGCGGCGATTTCCGCCACGCCGCGCGCTCTCCACTTCCTTGCGCCGACGCCGGCTTACGACCGCCCTTGGATTCAGCAGGTGGGCTCGCTGGATCGCGCCCTGCTGCTGAAGACGATCGAGGGTATGCGCGCGTGGGAAATGGATGGCCCGGTGCCGGCGGATATCGAGCGAGCCATAGTTTCGGTCGACGTCCCCTGCCTGTCATTTGCGGCGTTGATGGAGAAGCACCACGTCGAGGCGATCGACTTCCTCAGCATCGATGCCGAGGGCTCCGACTACGAGATCTTCTGCTCCATCGACTGCGCACGCTACCGGCCGCGCATCCTCGTCATCGAGACCGGGAACATGACCGCCGCGCAGCGCAGCGACTTCGACGCCCGGCTCGTCCGGCTCGGTCTCGCTTTCCTGACGCGTCTGGACTTCCTCACCGAAGCGTTTGTCGAGCGCGAGCTGCTGCCGCCGTGGCCTCGGCTCCGCCTGGAAATCGCCCGGGCCTGCCGCCGCCTGCGAGATCTGGCCTCGATCTAAAATACCTGGACGCCATGGATTGGCCCCGGGCTCGTTTGGTCAGACCATGGGTTGCCGGACGACAACCCGTACCGTTGTTCTCCGGTTGGCGTGTACAAACCAGGGACCGCGGGTTACGGTCAGACGTGCCGCGTCTACGCAGCAGGCTGGTTCCGGTCTCCGGCGTGCTTTCGGTTATCGCCGCCGTCTGTCTCGTCGGGTGCCATAGGGAACGGCCAGGCCCACCGCCCGACGTCTTCATCCTTCTCATCGATACGCTGCGCGCCGACCGGGTCGGATGGTACGGCGACGGCCGGGGTATGACCCCGGCTCTGGATCGCCTCGCGGCCGGGGGAACAGTCTTCCAGCGTGCCTATGCGGCGAGCTCCTGGACTAACCCGTCGATCGCGTCGCTGTTCACGTCGCGCTTCCCGTCTCAGCACGGCGTCTCCCGCTTCGAATCCGTCCTCGCCCCTGACGAACTAACCCTCGCCGAGGAGTTGGCGGCGCGGGGCTACGCTACCGCAGGGTTCTCGGCCAACCTGCTGATCCATACCGGCGTCGGTTTCGGGCAGGGCTTCGACACTTACCGCATCTACCACAGCGGTTCCGTGAAGGATCGGGCACACCGCCTCGATACCGACGCATTGGCATGGATAGACGGCACGCGTGCGGCCGCACCTGCCAGGCCGCTCTTCGTGTACATGCACTACATGGAGGCGCACGAGCCGCTGCAGCCTCCACGCGATCTGCTCCATCGGCTTGGCGCGGCTCGGGGCTGGACCGCCGAATATATCGCCGCACTCGAGAAACTGGCGAGCGGGGCGCCACCACTGGATAAGATGGATAGCGCCACCATCCGGCTGGCAGAGGATCTGTACGACGCGGAGATCGTAAGCCTAGACGCCGAGATCGGCCGCTTCCTTGCTGAACTGGAGCGCCGCGGCCTGCGGGACAACGCGATCGTCGTTGTCAGCTCCGACCACGGCGAGGAATTCCTCGAACACGGGGGCGTCGGACACGGTCACACCCTGCACGAGGAACTCATTCGCGTGCCGTTGCTCATCTCGCTTCCGGGACAGAAGACCAGGAACGACGTTTACGACGAGGTCTCGCTCGTCGACGTGGCGCCGACCTTGATCGAGGCGATCGGCGCCGTACCGCCGCCGGCCTTCGAGGGGCGCCCTCGGCGGACGGCTCTGGAGGGCTCGTGTTTGCGCCGGATGTGGGAGGCTTACTTCGGTCAGTGGCGTGCCTTCAGCGAGCTTCCCGAGTTCGGGGCGTCGCCGCAGCGGCCGAAGACGCAGGGCCGCACGCTCGTCGAAGGCCGCGGCAAGGTCATCGAGCACCGCGACGGCCGCATCGAGGCATTCGATCTCGTCTCGGATCCGCACGAAAAGAACCCGGGCGCGCTGCCGGTCGGCCAACGCGATCGACTGGTTACTCGGCTCCAGCGCACTGTGGCCGACCTGGGCCGCGGCCGGTCCTCTGCCGGCACCGCGGCCATCGACGACGAGACGCGCGACCGGATGCGCGCCCTCGGATACGATCCCGAGAACTGAAAGGCGTCCGGTGGGCCGCGGCGGTCAGGTCATCGAGCCGTGCACTCACGCCACTCTACGAGAAACGGAACTGCTGCGATTGCGGATCGGCCAGCCACTCCGCCAGCGCCGGCGCCTGCTCGTCCTTCTCCGAGACGATGGGCGGGATATCGCGCGGCCAGTCGATCGCCAGTGCCGGATCGTTCCACCGGATCCCGCCTTCGCCGCCGGGGCCGTGCGGGGCCGTGCATTCGTAGATGACGATGGTATCGTCGGCGAGCGCGAAGGTGCCGTGCGCGAATCCAGGAGGAACCCAGACCACCCGATGGTTGCTGCCGGTGAGCTCGACGGCGGCGTGGTCGCCGCACGTGGGCGATCCGTGCCGGACGTCCACCACGACGTCGATCACGCCGCCGGCGATGCAGCGCACCAGCTTGCCCATCGGCGGGTTCCACTGGAAATGCAGACCGCGCACAACGCCGCGTTTCGAGTACGTCTGAATGGCCTGCTTGAAGACGCTCGGAACCCCGAGCGCTTCGAGATCCTCCGCGACCCAGGACTGCAACAGGAAGCCGCGGTTGTCGTGGAAGTGCCTGGCGGTGAAGACCACCAGGCCGGGAAGGGCGGATGCGGGGCGGAGCATGGGGTCTTGGGGTCTTGAGGTCTTGGGGTCTTGGGGTCTTGGGGGCTTGGGGTCTTGGGGGCTTGGGGTCTTGGGGGCTTGCGGGGCTTGCGGGGGGGCTGCGAAGTTCCGCTCAGGCTTCGCCGGCGTGCTGGCGCATCCAGCGGATATTGAAATAGCGGGCGTCGTCTTGCGGAGCGGGACCGAACTGGCCGGCTACGAGGGCGTCCCAGATCTCGAGTACGGCTCGGGTGGCGCCGCGCTCGGTCTTGAAGCCGAGTCGCTCCTGGATCTTGTCGCCGAGCACGTAGTAACTCCGCTCGCCGCTCTGTACCGAACGGTCGCGCCGCACCTGAACCGCCACGCCGCGATGCTCTTCGAGGATCTCGGTTACCCAGTGTGCCAGCTCGAGCAGGCGGTAGTTCTTGTGCAGCACGTTGAAGATTTGCGCTCGCACCTTCGCCGCCGGTGACGTCAGGCAGTAGACGTAGGCATCGACGGCTTCGCGCACGTGCAGGAGCGGCCGCCACGCCTCGCCGCTGCCGAACACGGTGAGCTGGCGCTTCTGCCAGGCGTGCAGCGTGAACACGTTGACCACCAGGTCGAAACGCATGCGCGGCGCGAGCCCGAACAGAGTGCCTTTGCGCAGCACCACGGGACAGAACTCGGGGACCGCTTCGGCGAGCTTCAGCAGTTCGATTTCCGCGAGGCGTTTCGCCTTACTGTAGTTCGCGGTCGGTGCCACGGGCATGCTCTCGTCCCTGGCCTTGATGTCGATTTCCTTCTCGGGCGTCGATGTGTAGTAGACGGAGCACGACGAACCGAACAGGAAGCGGATCTCCCGGCCTTCGGCAGATGCCCGCTGTGCAACCAGCTCGGCCAGCCGGCGTGTTGCCAGGACGTTGCTTTCGGCGTTGAGCCGGGGTGCGAAGTCGGCGGTCGGGTCGTTGGACAGACCGGCGAGGTGGATGACGCCGCGCACGCCGTCGAGCCAGGCGGGGTTGGCGTCGCGGACATCGGCCTGGATCAGATCGAGCTGCGGGTGCGGCGGTAGCGGGTTGCCGAACCACAGCGTGTCGACGACCCGTACGGCATGGCCGTGAGCCAACAGCTCGGGCACGAGCAGGCTGCCGACGTACCCCGCTCCTCCGGTGACGAGAATCATCCGTCCCTCCGGGGCCGTGCGCGGCCGATCCGTGACGCGGGCATCGCTGTGCGCAGTCGCATTGACATTCCCGGGGGGCGTAGACGAGAAGGTGGCTCAGGTCAATTCCCGCGCGCATGAGCGATCCCGACCGCAGCGGTGCAGACTTGACGGCGATCTTCGCAGTGGCGCTGGTCGTTCGTCTGCTGTTCGATTTTCTCGTCTATCCCGAGGTGGCGGGGAGTTTCGGTGCCGGGGACGGCTACGATGCGATCGCCCGCAATCTGGTGGCCGGCAAGGGCTACGTGCTCGACGGGCGGCCGGCAGCGGCGGAGCGGCTGCCGCTCTACCCGCTGCTGCTGGCCGCGAGTTTCCGCTTTTTCGGAGAGGTGGCGTGGCCGTGGCAGGCGGCGCAGGCGGTCTGCGGCGCGGCGACGTGTGCGCTGGTGCTGGCGATGGCGCAACGTTACGCCACCCGTGCCGGTGCCCTCGCCGCTGCGGGCATGTGCGCGCTGCACCCGACCCTTCTCCTGTACACGGCGCGCCCGCTCACGGAGACTCTGTACACCTTCCTGCTCGTGGCGTTCGTGCGCGAGGTCAGTGCCCCGTCGTGGCGACCGGGGCGGGTCGGGGCGTTGTGGGCGTTGCAATGGCTGATCAAGAGTACTGCGATGTTGCAGGCGGTGGCGTTGATTCCGGCGGCGCTGCGAGGCAGCTTCGCTCCCCTCGTGCGGACGGTGGCGGTTGCCGTCGCGTGTCTCGCGCCGTGGGTGGTGGTGAACCTGTGGGCGCACGGGCAGGCCAACCTGTTTACGGCCACCGGCGGTCGGGCGCTGTACCACGGGCTGTACATCGCGCGTCACGCAGGATGGACGGAGCCCGCCGCGGATCTGAACCGCGATGCGGAAATCGCTTTATGGGCGGATCTGGCGCGCCGCGGTGTCGCCCGCGACGCGGCCGTGGAGATGCGCGACATGGTCGCGGGCGAAGAGGCGCGGGCTTGGATTGCGCGCAATCCGACGGAGGCCGCCGCGCTGGCGGCCCGTAACGTGATCCTGACCTGGTATCTCGGCCGCAGCCGGCTGAGCATGCTGGTCCACGGCTTGTTGCACGGGGCGTTGCTCCTGGCGGCGCTGGTGGGTGCCGTGCGCATGTGGCGCCGGTGCCCGGAGCGGCGCGATCTCGTCGCTGTCGCGGTGCTGCTGATCGCCGCCTACACGGTGTTCCATGCCGTCGTGCAGCCTGCGGTCCGTTACGTGCTGCCGGTGGTGCCGCTGGTCGCCTTACTGGCCGCCGGCGCGACGGCACGGGGTCGGCGCAACGCGTCGAGTATCGTCTGACCACCCCTCGCCTGACCTCTCGCGAACCGCCGGGTAGCGACGCGATCAGGTTCCTCTCCCGGCGGGAGAGGTCGGGTGAGGGGATGAGATCGAACAAGGCACGAGCGCCACGACAGCACCCCGCTACGGGGTGAGGTTCCTCCCGGCGGGAGAGGTCAGGTGAGGGGATAAGAGTGAGCGAGGCACGAGCGTCACGACAGCACCCCTCTGCGGGGTGAGGTTCCTCTCCCAGCGGGAGAGGTCAGGTGAGGGGATAAGAGTGAGCGAGGCACGAGCGTCACGACAGCACCCCGCTACGGGGTCAGGTTCCTCTCCCAGCGGGAGAGGTCAGGTGAGGGGATAAGAGCGAATGAGGTACGAGCGTCACGACAGCACCCCGCTACGGGGTCAGGTTCCTCTCCCGGCGGGAGAGGTCAGGTGAGGAGATAAGATCGAGTGAGGCACGAGCGCCAGGCCGACTTCTGTTGCGTGGAATCGAGGTTGGTAGTGGAAGTCGACGGCGGTCGGCACTTCGAGCGGCGGGAACACGACGAAGAGCGTAGCCGGTTTCTGGAACGTCCGAGGTG
Source organism: Candidatus Binatia bacterium (assembly GCA_023150935.1). Taxonomy (NCBI): domain Bacteria; phylum Candidatus Binatota; class Binatia (SeqCode); species Binatia bacterium. The sequence continues at coordinate 28,431 of JAKLJW010000036.1, forward strand.
CCGGATTGTGCGGTTCTGGAACATCGACGTGATTGAGAACCGCGAGAGAATGTGCCGGCGAGAATTGGGGAAGCGCTGCGGGCCGTGGCGATCGTGACACGGGACTGAACTGCAGGAGGATGTTGATCCCCTCACCTGACCTCTCCCGCTGGGAGAGGGACCTGACTCCGCGGCGGGGTGCTGTTGCAGTGGTGCGGCGGGTGGATCCCCTCACCTGACCTCTCCCGCTGGGAGAGGGACCTGACTCCGCGGCGGGGTGCTGTTGCAGTGGTGCGGCGGGTGGATCCCCTCACCTGACCTCTCCCTGCGGGAGAGGGACCTGACTCCGCGGCGGGGTGCTGTTGCCGTGAGGTCGGGGTCGGAAGCGCTATCGGGATCGAGGGAATCGAATCGATACCGACCCCGACGGATCCGCGCACGCGGGGTTGCCACTCTCGGCCGACGATCACTCCACGTACCCGAGACTGCGGAGTCGCTCGCGGTCGGCGGGCGATAGGTCCTGCGACGCCGGAAAGTTGCCGGTGCTGTCCGCCCCGGCCGCCTGCGCCCGTGCCCTGTACGCTGCGAGGAAGGCTCGCAGTTCGTCGAGCTTCGCCGGCGCTGTCGAAACGAGATTACGCTGCTCGCGCGGGTCGGCGGCGAGATCGTAAAGCTCTTCATGTACCACCGGACCCCAGAGGTCGAACGGCCTGCGCTCGCCGTCCGGCGAAGGCCAATCCTGGTGCGCAACCGCCGCCGGGCGCGCCGCCGGCGCTAGCCAGCGCTGCGCGGCGATGTACTTCCACTCGCCGCTGACGATCGTGCGCAGGACATTGCGTCCGGCAATGAGCAACTCGCCGATATACGGGTGGGCGGGAGCGGCGAAGCGATAACCGTCCGCCGTCGGCTCGACGAGCGCGCTGCCGTCGAACTCCGAGGGACGGTGCGGAATCTCGAGAAGTCGGAGCAGTGTCGGGGTTATGTCTACGGTCGACACCAATCCCGGGACACGCTCCGGTGGCAGCGCGCCGGGTGCCCATAACACCAGCGGCACGCGCAGCGACTCGTCGTAAAGGGTCCATGCGTGCTCGACGAACCCGTGCTCCAGGAACTCCTCGCCATGGTCCGCCGTTACCACCACCATGGTGCGGTCGCGCCGGCCCAGCTCGTCGAGACCGGCGAACAGCAGGGCCACGGCACGGTCGGTGTCGGCAATCTCGGCGTCGTAGCGCGCCACCATATCCTCGAAGCGGCTCTCGCCCGGTCCGAACCCCTCGCGGACAAGCTCGACGCAACGCGGTCTCACGTCGCGATAGACGTCGAGCGAAGTCGCGGCCGGGTGCGGCACGAACGCACGATAGAGATCGTCGGGAGGGTCGTAGGGGCCGTGCGGATCGAGGTAATGCAGGTAGAGCATGAACGGCCGGTCAGGATGACGCCGCAGGAATTCCACTGCGTGGGCGGAAAGGCGCGCGCCGGCGCGGCTTACACCCCATGTCGAGGAGTGCTCCACCTCGTCGAAGCCGGCGGTAAAGGTCGGATCGGTGAGCATGGTCGTGTTGCTGAAGAGCCCCGTCGCGTAGCCGGCGGCGCGGAGGAGGCGGGCGAGCGTGGGCGCGTCGGGCGCCGGCCTGGCGTTCCAACCGCTGCCGCCCCCGTGCGAGGGTAAACGCCCCGAAAACAGCGTGGCGACCGACTCGCGCGTGAACGAGGAGTTGGCCAGTGCGCGCTCGAAAACGACGCCTTGCCGGGCGAGGGAGTCTATGAAGGGCGACGTGTTGCGTGTGTAGCCGTAAGTGCCGAGGTGGTCGGCGCGCAGCGAGTCGATGTTGACGACGATCAGGCTGTAACGCGCCGGCGCGGCCGGGGCCTCGCGCTGACTGCACGCGGCACCCAGAAGCAGCGCCGCCAGACCCAGCAGTCGTGATGTACACGTCATGCGCGGGGGGAACGACAATGCCGCGACACGTGTTGTAGCAACGCGTTGCGCGCGGCCGGGGTGAGCCGACTGTCGGCGCTGCGGTCGAGATAGAACAGGACTCCGCCGCATGCCGCGAAGCGCAGGCGGCGATCGCCGATCGCGTCGAGGGTCGCGCGCGCTGCCTCGACGTTGCGATCGTCGATGAGCCGGCGCGCCATCGGCCAGCCGAGTCCGGCGAAGGCACGCTGCCGGCAGACCGGATCGCTCAGGACGGCGAGGCGCGCGATGGCCCCCGGCGCATCCCCCGACCGGTCCCACTCGGCGATGCCGAACACCTCGCAGCCGTCGAGACGGTCCTTCTCGAAATCCGGTTCGTAGGTGTTGCCGGCGCCGAACAGCGGGGCCTGTCCCCACACCCCCGCCAGCAGCGCGGCCACCACCGCCGCGCCGGCGATGCCTCGTCCCCATGACGACGCCGCGAAATCGACCGCCAATGCCAGAGTCCAGAACAACGACACCTGCATCGGTACGAAGAACCGGGCATGGTAGTAGCCCTCGTTCGGACGCAGCGGCAGTGTGGCCCATGCCAGCATGACGGCGCCGAGCACGGGCGCGAGGGCGAACGGCAGCAGCGCCGCCGGGGAGGCTGCCAGCCGGCCCGGCCATCGGCGCCGCAGCACGGCGGCCCAGAGCAACCCCAGCCCACCGCCGAGCAACCCCAGCAGGATCCCGCCGCCCGGCGGCGGGTAACCGAACGAGCCGGCAAGCACGGCGAGCGGCGCGAACACATCGTCAGAACTTGTCGCCGTTCCGCCCGACGGTCCGAGGTACGCCAACCAGGCAATCGCTCCGTGCGGGTGCAGCCACAGGTTTTGATAAGCCCAAGGCAGCGCGCCGGCGAGCAGACCGGCGCCGGTGGCGGCAACCGCCCTCCGACTGCGAGCGAAGAGCAGGTGGAGAGCCACGACCGGCAGCACGAACATCGCCGAGACGTAGGCGACCCACATTGCCACGCCGGCGGCAAGTCCGAGCGCGCCGGAGATCCAGGCCGACTCGGCCGCGCCCGCGGCGCGCCGCGATACCGCCGCCAGATAACAGCCGAGCGCCAGCGTGCACGGCAACACGGCTTCCGGGTGCGAACCCACCAGCGTCACATCGAGCCGGGCGAGGGTCGGGCTGAGAGCGAGGTAGAACGTTCCCAGCAGCAATGCGACGGTAGGCGAGAAGTAGCGCCAGGCGACGGTCATCAGTACGGTCAGGGTCAGCGTTGCCCACACGATCGCCACGCCCTTGAGTCCGACCATGCTGGTCCCGAAGAGCGAAACCCACGGCACGGCGAGCAGCAGGAGCACCACCGATCCGCCGTGGTTCAGATCGTCCTGGTGCGCGAACACCTGCCCCATCCCGTCGCGCAGCAGTTCGGTGGCGCTGAACAGGAAGACCGGCTCTTCCCAGTTATGGTTGGCGTCGTAGGAGGTCAGGAGCAACGCGGTGCGAGCGGCGGCGAAGGCGGCGAGGATGAGCGCCGCGGCCACGAGTTGCCACGCCGCGCCGTGGCGCCCGCGGTCGCCGTTTGCGCGCGTTGTCGGTTCGCGCGTGCAATATGCGGACATGGCCCGTAAGATCGTGATCTCGAGAGCGAGGGACCGGCCACCTGTTCTACGATTTCCGCGTTTGCGCGCACGGCGCGAAGAAATCTTCAGGCCATGGAGCGGCAGTGCCCCGCCGTTCGTCCCGAGTAGCCGCCGTCTTCTCAGGCGGCGTATCGAGGGACGCGGGGGATCACGACGGGCGCCCCTCGATACGCGCCCTGAGGAAACGGGCCCTACTCGGGGCGAACGGGTTCCGTCCTGGAACTCGGGTTGCGGGCGGCAACCCGCGCTGGAATCTCGGCCGCGGTTCCCCGGCCCGGTGCGGATGATGCCGGAACAGCCTCGTCGGCCCACGCGGCGGATCTGGACGAATGTCCTTCTCGCGATCCTGCCGACGTTAGTGCTGCTCCTCGTTGCCGAGGCGGTGTTGCGGTGGACCGGAGCGGCTGAGCGCTGCCCGGCCTTCGAGAACTCGATCCTCTGGGTGTGCGACCCGATCCTCGGCTTCAAGCCCAACCCGGGTCAGGCGATCGACGGGCAGCGGCTGATCAACGGCGCCGGCTTTCGCAGCCGCGAATTCGGGCCGAAGCGGGCCGGCGTGTACCGTATCCTCGCTCTGGGTGACTCGGGTACGTTCGGCGTGATTTCCCCAGGGTCGGAGGGCAAGCTCGCATATGTGGACGAACCGTATCCACAGCGCCTGGACCGGCTCCTTGCCGAACGGCAGGGAGCCGAGCGAGCGGAGGTCTTCAACGCGGCCGTGCCGGGATACAACAGTTTTCACGGGGCGTTGCTGCTGCGCTCGAAGTTGCGCGATCTACAGCCCGATCTGATCGCGGTGCGCTTCGGATGGAACGACCACGCGATGTCACCGGCGGGCGAGAGCGGGGCGTACCGCCGGATGAACGCAGGCGTCGGGCGGGTGGCGGAGGATCTCTTGTTGCGCACCGCCCTGTATCCGTTCAGTCGCCGGCTGGGCATGGAGCTGCGCCGGTGGTTGTCGGCGGACGGCGAGCAGGGGAGGGCGTTGTTGCCGCCGGCGTGGAAGCCCGACATTCCGATCGGGGAGTATGAGCGGAACTTGCAGCGCATCGTCGAGTTGGGTCGTGCCGAGGGGGCGGCGGTATGGCTGCTAACGGCGCCGCACGCCTTCGTGCTCGGCGGGCGCCGCGAAGCGGAGGATGCCCTGCCGGCGACTTCATCGGCGCACCGGTTGTTGGCCACCAACGCGATACCCTCGTTCGACCGGCTGATAGAGATCCACGAGGCCTACGCCGCAGCAACCCGCACGGCAGGTGCGCGGCTCGGGGTGCCGGTGGTGGATATGGCGCAGCTCTACGCCGATCGAGGCGATCCGGCGCTGTTCGCCCCCGGCGACGTCCTGCACCCGACCGACACCGGCCACGCTCTCGAAGCGGAGGCTCTGTACGAACGCGTTCTGGTCGAGCTCAAGGGAGGCGATACGACACCCGCGCCCCGCGCAGGCATACCCCGGGGGCGCTGAGCATGACCTGAAGAAGGTAGGAAGAAGCGTCGTTGCGTATCGCGGCGTCGGCGATCGGGGCGGAAGCCAGCGTTTCGGCATCTCCCGAACCAACCGATACGGGCGTGATGGCGAGCAGTTCGGGCCCCTCCGTCGTATGCCGGACGAGCGACATGACACCGAGCCCTTCACTGGAGTCGTTCTCGAGCGTGACCGCGATCTCCCGGATGCTGGCCCCGTCTTCAAGCTGCAGCGGAGCGGTGAAGTACCCGGCTCCCTTCGTCGGGCAGAGCACGCCCAGACCGCCCTGGCGCAGGAGGTACTGCGACGAATTGTTCGCCGGCACGAAAGCCGCCGGCGGCAGTGTGGCGACTCGGGTCGTGGGGTCGGGCTCCGCCCCGGCCACCGCCGTGGACACGAGCAGGCACAGCGACAGTAGTCCCGCGGCCCGACCGCCAGGTTTCATTCCATGTACCCCAGGCTGCGCAGCCGCTCCTTCGCTGCCTCGTCCAGCTCCCTGCGCGCGCTCGGTGCCCGGCTCGATTTCTGGTATTCCGCGAGCTTGTTTCGCATCTTGGCCTCGACGCCGCTTCCCTTGCCGATCAGATTGTTCGCCTGTCCCGGATCCTTGTGCAGGTCGTACAGTTCCTCGGTGCGGTATTTCTTCTGCACGTACTCCGGCACGGGCGGAGGATTGGAGTAGTCCAGAAACGGCGAGGGCTCGTTGACCAGATAGAGCCACTCGGGAGTGCGAACGCCGCGGCGGACGAACCCGACACGCTGGATCGAGTTGTCTTCCAGGCGTACCAGTTTGCCGAACGCCTCGGTCGCGGGCAGGTAGGTCTCGCAGTACATCTCGACCTCGCCGTCGGTTTCGCCGCGGGCCTTTGCCAGCAGCGAGGTGCCGTCCAGACCCGGCGGTACGCCGTAACCCGTCAGCTCCATGACCGTGGGGAAGATATCTATGTTGCGGGCAGTGGTCTGGACCCGCTTTCCGGCCGGCAGGTGTTCGGGAAAGCGCATGACGAGCGGGATGCGCAGCGTGGGATCGAACAGGTTCTTGCCGTGACCGAAATAGTAGTGCTCGCCGAGACTCTGGCCGTGATCGGCGTGCAGGATGACCAACGTGTTCTTGTCGAGGCCGTCCCTGGCGAGCGCATCGAGCAAGCGTCCGACGGCGACGTCGGTTTTTTGCAGGTCGGGATCGTAATCGCGCAACGTCTTGTTGTACGCGTCCTGCTCGCCGAGGCTCTCGTCGGAACGTTCGTGAGGGCCGAAGTAATGCGCCCAGAGGAAAAAGGGTTGCCGCGGTTTCTTGGCCAGCCACTCGATCGCCGCGTCGCTGACTTTGGCGTCCTCGCGAAAAGCGTCGGCGCGCGACTTGAGGAACTGGAACAGACGTTGATCGTCGACGTTCTTGTGGAACGTATCGGGAACGTGTTCGTCGACCTTGGCCTTGCCGCCGACGACGCTGGGGGTATCGAAGGTTTCGTCGTAGACATCGAAACCCTGGTTCAGCCGGAACGACGAAGCGAGGGGGAAGGAACCTATGAACGCGGCGGTGGTGTAGCCTTTCGACTTCAGCGACTCGGCCAGCGTCGTATTGGCCTCGTCGAGCTGCTGGTAGGTGGATTTGAAACCGTGGTGGGTGGCGTAAAGCCCGGTGTGAACCGACGACATCGACGGAGTTGTCCACGGGACGTCGCAGTACGCCCGTTCGAAAAGCACGCCGTCGGCAGCGAGGCTGTCTATGCGCGGCGTCTTGGCCTTGGTGTAGCCGTAGCACGAGAGCCGGTCGGCACGCAGTGTATCGATGGTGATGAGGACCACGTTCACCGAGCCCGGTTTCGGGGCCGGCTGACGGTTGCACGACACGGCGGCGACGCCGGCGGCCGCCAGCAGCAGTGCCGCCGCCGGCGTGTATCTCCACCGGCGGGATGCAAGTCTGGATGAGCGATCGGGGTTTCGCGACACTTATGGTTTCCTTCCGAGGACCTTGACGTCCGTCGCCGCCGGCGAAGGGTTTCGGGGTTCCTCTCGATGTTGGGTTATGAGGTTCGCTTGATATCGGCGGTCAATTGGAGGCGACCGGCGCGCACCGGCCTGACCCCATGACAGCCTCGTTTACCGCGAATTTCAAGGGCCATCGGGGGGGGCCGCGAGGGGCACGGCAGAGTTGCTGACGGGGCCTCGATACGCCGCCAGAAGAAGGTGGCTACTCGGCCCGAACGGATTTGAGGTTCCGTAATGCCTGAACGCCGTTCGCCCCGAGTAACGGCCCGCGTCTTGCGGGCCGTGTATCGAGGGGCGCCTTGCCCTCGGTGAACGACCTCGCCTTGGCCGTGGGCGGGGCGCCGGGAGGCGGCAGAACCGGGGGTGCCGGTTGGTTCTCGGCCACGGTTAGCGTGGCGGGGGATGCCGTGCGGGCGGCGGTTCGCGTCGTGGTCATGGGTTGGGTGCGAGTGGTCGCCGGGGAGGGCCGGCCGGCCGTCGGCGTCTCGGGCCGTGGGCTGGTCTCGGGGCTGCGGGACGGGGTCGACGCCAGCCCGGGACTGCGCGAGGTCGCCGGTGTTGGCGTCTGCGGCGTCCAGTCGGCGGTAGTGGTAGTTGCTGCCGGCGCCGTCGGCGGCGCGGTCCGCGCTGTCGGTGGCGGTGTCGTTGCCACCGTGCTCCGCGCCGGCGGCGTCCATTGATCGGGCCCGATCGACACGCCGGGTGGGACGGCAACTGCGGGGGAATTGCCGGCCGGGCCATGGACGCGCGGTGTTGTGGCGGGGCGCGATGCCGGTTCCACCACCAGTTCGAAGACGAGGATGCCGTCCGGGGAACCGTCGGGTTCGAGGCGATCCAGTCCGATCCGGTCGAGGTCGACGAAGTCCGACGGACGCCACTGCGAGGTCTCGCCGCTCGACGGCATATAGAAGGCGGCGCCCAGCCTGACGCGGTGGGTAGCGTCGGCGAACTCGGTGCCGGCGGTGCGGTCGGTGGCACGGCCGTCGAGCGCCACGGTCGACGAGGCCGGGTTGGGTACGAAGCGGGTCAACCCGTAAGTGAAGGGTACGAGAGCACTGATGGCGGGGTCCACGGTATTGCCGTTGAGGTAGACGTTGAGGACCATTGCGTCGCGCAACTCGCCGGGGAGGTACTGCCAGAAGAGCGTGGTGACGTGCGCTCCCGCGTACAGCGGCTTGACGACCTGAGCGGTGTCGGGTTCGTTGCCGAGCGGGATACTTCGGAGCAGCGGCGGAGGGTAGCGGGTCATTCCTAGCAAACGACCGCTGCGGTCCATCGACGTATGCCAGATCGGTCCCGCGACGTTGCCGGCGCGGTCGGCGGCGTGGATGAGTATGCCGCTGAGTTCGACGGCCATGGCCGGCGGTGGCACGGCGAGCACCGCCAGCGCGGCCATCGCAAGACGAAGAGACACGAGCCCGTTCATCCCACCTTCCTATGTAGACCCGCGTCGTGGTGGAACGCGCTCTCCGAGCGCGTTCTCCAAGGGGTGGAACGCGACCTCCGAGCGCGTTCTCGCAATGGGGTGGAACGCGCTCTCGGAAGCGCGGCTCGGCGGGAGTCTCGTCCTCCCCATCCGATTTCTTCCCGTGGTCAGCCGTTCGCCGTCTTGCTGACTCGCCCGCCCCGCAGGAGCACGGCGCCGCCGATCAGGTAGACGATCAGCGCGATGCCGTTGACGGCGCGGAAACCGATGCTGATGGCGAGCACTATGCACAGGATCGAACCCACAACCGAAGCGACGCCGTTGGCCGCCCACGCCCACGGGATGACGGCCGGGGCGCGCTCGCCGACGACGCGCATGCCGAGCGGCAGGAAGGTGCCCATGACGAGGCCGGCCGGCATCAACAGAAGCATGGCCACGCCGATGCGTATCGGCAGTTCGGTGCCGAGAAACGCACGGAAGGTGGCCGGGAGTCCGAAAATGTAGAAGACGTTGAGCAACACGAGAACCGCCAGCAAACCGCGCAAAGCGCCGCGCGTGTTGGCGAACATGGCTAGGCGCCCGGTCAGATAGCTGCCGATGCCCGAGGCAAGCAGCAAGGTGGCCATGATCACGGAGAGCGAAAACACCGGTGAGCCGAGAAACAGCGTGAAGCGCTGGATGTAGCTGATCTCGATGAAGATGAAGCCGATGCCCAGACACGCGAAGTAGAACAGGTAACGCGCGGCGCTCTCGGCGCTCGCCTCGCGCTTGCGCCACCACAGCGGGGCGAGGATCAGCAGCGCGGCGAAGACGATCGACTGCGCGAGAATCGCGAGCAGGACGAACTGACCCGACGCGAACGTGTAGTCGGCGCGCTTGTCGGCGGCCTGCAGCAGACTGCCCCACTTGAGGAAGTTGAAGAAGAAAGGCCGGTCGTCGAACACGGGACGGAGGTTCATCCAGTGTCCGGCGAGGAACGCCTCCTGCTCGGCGGCGTTCTTGGTCAGAAATGCGCTCACCGGCGACGACAGCGCCTCGCCCGGTACGTGCCAGGGCTGAAAACGCTCGGTCGAGGCATGCTGGCGGATGCGCTCGATGCGCTCCGGCGCGATGGGTTCCGGACCGATCAGCAAGCTGAAGATCGGCAGCGTGGCGTCCTTGCTCTTCGACATGGTGACCAAAATGTGGTCGGCCGGATTTTGCGCTCCAAGTTCGCGCAGGGCTTCCGTGGCCACCGTCACGAGGCGCAGGACCTGACGCGGCGGCAGATCGCCGAAACCCAGATCGCCGCGCACGAAGTGCAGGAAACCTCCGGGTTTGAGGTGGGTGAGGTACTCTTTCAGCGCTTCGACGGTGTAGAGGTAGCTCTCCGACAGCACGTAGGCGCCGGAATACACGGCGGCCAGCGTGTCGATGCCGGTGATCTGGATCAGGTCGTACTTCTTGTCGTGGCGCCGCACGAAGTTGCGGCCCTCGTCGACATGGATGTCGACCTGCGGCGAGTTGAAGACGTTGCCGGTGTAATCGACGAAGTCGCGCTTGAGCAGACCGACGGTAACCGGGTTGAGTTCGATGCCGGTCACGTGAGCGGCGCCGTGTTTCATCGCCATCAGCAAGTCGACGCCGCCGCCGGTGCCGATCACGAGCACCTCCGGCGAGGGGAGCAGGAGGTAGGGCAGGAGCAGCAACGAGCGATCGAGGATGCGCAGCTCGTCGAAGTTGCCGCCGAACTTGTAGATCATCGTCGACGCGTCGCCGTCGTGCGTGATGACCATGTTTTCCGGCGGGACGCTGTAGAAGTTGTCGCTGACGCCCCAGGCGGCGCGTTTGCCGAAGCGCATGGGCGTACCCGGTTTGCCGCGCACGACGTCGACGCGATAGACCGGGCTCCAGCGGGAGAACGCGACCTCGGTCTTGTCGCTCATGATGCGCGGGAGGAACTTGGTGCCCGAGGCGTACGGCTCCGCGTGGCGCGCCAGCGGCACGCAGGCGATCGCAAACAGTGCCACGACGGCCAGGATGCGGGGTCTGGCGGTGGAGTCGTCGAGGGCGAACAGGAAGCTTGCGAACACGAGGATGCCGGCGGCGAGGACGATCACGCCGGGTGCGCCGAGGGGGGTGAGCAGGGCAACGGCGGCGACGCAGCCCGCGGCGGCGCCGAGCAGGTCGGCGAAGTAGAGGGCGGGAATGCGCGCCGGCGCGTTGCTGAGAATGACGGTGATGCACAGGCCGGCGGCGAGAAACGGCGCGGTGACGGCGACGTAGAAGATCGACATGTAGAGGAACTGCCGAGGGTCGTTGCCGGCGCTGAAGTGTCCGCCGGGAAACAGTTCGGCCGGATCGAACGGCACATGAGCGACGACCAGCAGGCAGACGACCAGGAGCACGGCGGCCCCGAGCGACCATCGCGTCAGGGCGCGATTGACGCCGCCCTCGGTGAGCGACGGGAAGGCGTAGTAAAGGGAGCCCGACGCGCCGTAACCGAGCAGCGCGACGCTAATGGTCATATACGCGAAGTGGTACCAGATCGAGAACGAGAAGAAGCGCGTCAGGGCCACCTCGGTCATGAGCGCGGCGAAGGAGATCAGAAACAGCGCCGCGTAGATGCGATCGTCAACTTTCAACATGGCGGAAGGGTGTCCTCCAGTGCTCGACGTTTCGGCGATATCGGGCCTTGCGAACCGGACAGTGGTGTCCTTGTGCGGCTAATGCGCGCCACCCGGCACTTGTCCTTCGCTTCGGGCGGCGGGCAGCGCCAGCACGCCTACGCAGTATACTGCGGCGGCGAGAAACAACACGGTCCGAAAGCCGAACGAGATCGCCAGCACAATACTCAGGATGCTGCCGACAACGGAGGCGCCACCGTTGGCACCCCACGCCCATGGCACCAGCAACTCGTCCCGTTCTCGAACCTCGCGCAGCCCGGCCGGAAAGAACACACCGAGAATCAAGCCCAACGGCATCAGCCCCACCACGGTGCTGGCGTATCGGAAGGCCGCCGGCGTGCCCAACCATTGGGAGAAGAGAAGGGGCACGATCCACGCGTAGCAGACGATTAGCGCAACGAGGGTCGCGAAGCCCAGGTGAATGATCCTACGTGGCGCCAGCGACAATCGGCCGCTGGCAAAGCTGCCGATTCCCGTAGACACCAGCAACGCTAGAAGGATTATTGCCACCGAATAAGTGGGGTGGCCGAGGAATAGGATGAAGCGCTGGATCAGGCTGATCTCGATGAACATGAACCCGAGCCCGAGGGCGGCGAAGTAGGTTGCGAAGCCGAAAGTGCCCGGTCGCCGCAAACGACGGCTCGTTAACAACGGAACGACGATCAGACCCAGCGCCGCCACCGTAGCCACGACGAGAATGGCGGCGAGTACCAGTTGGCCCGTCGCCCCTGCGTGGCCCGTGTCGACCTCCCAACGCGCCGGCGACAGGAGATCGCGCCAGCGATAAAAATGAAAGAAGAACGGCCGGTCGTCGCCGGTGGCCGCGACATTCAATGGCTGCGTGTCGAGGAGTCGCTCTCGTTCGGCCGCATCCGCCGTGAGCAGCCGAGAATGGGGCGTATCCACATTCACCCCCGGCAGATGCCAGATCTCGAATCCGTTGGATGCGGCGAAGTCGCGAAGGGTGCTGATTTCGGCGTCCGTGAACGGCCTTGGTTTGAATAGCAATTCGATCATCGGAACCCCACCCGGGGTAGCGATAATTGCCGTGTGCGAAGCCGGATCGGCAATCCCGGCTCTCTCCGCGGCGCCGATGAAATTCATCACGTGCCGCAAGGAGAAGCGCGCCTGTCCGCCGCGCCAGTGCAGATCGCCGATCATCAGCGATAGCGTGCCGTCCGCGGAGAGATGCTGGAGGTACTCTTCAAACGCCTCGACCGTGTACAAATAGCTCTCGGCCAGCATGTAGGCGCCGGTCGATAACGCGGCGAGCGTGTCGACCCCGGTGAGCTGTATGACGTCGTAGGTGGCGGACGAATGGCGCAGAAAACTGCGGCCTTCCGTGGTCACCACGTCGACATCGGGGCGGGACAACAGGTTGCCCGCGAACTCCGCCTGTCGATTGCGGACGACGTCGACGGTGACCGGATCGAGTTCGACGCCGGTGACGTGCCGTGCCCCGTTGCGGAGCGCGTTCAGGACATCGAAACCGCCCCCAAGTCCGATGACCAGCGTTCGCGGCCGGTTCGCGATCACGTACGGTGTGGCGGAGACGTTGCGCTCGAGGAAGTCCAGTTCCGCCAGGTTCCCGCTGAACTGGTAAATGGGAGCTTCCGCTGTGCCGTCGTGGGCGATGAATCGGATACCCGGGACGGGTCCGGTGTAGTTCTGGCTAACCCCTCGCCGGGCGCCGGCCTCGCCCACCCCCGGGTAAACATCGACGCGGAAAATCGGGCTCCATCGAGAGTAGAAGGGCGTTACCCCAGCCGCCATCATCTTGGCAAGGAGCTTTTCGCCGCTCGGCCGGAACGGGACCAGAGTGACCGCGGCTGCGCAACCTGCCGTGACCATGATGCCAGCCATGGCGTACGGTATTCGCCGCTCGGGCCGCGCTACGACTAGGGCAGCGCAGACGAAGATCGAGGCGCTCGCGACCGCCGCACCCGGCGAACCGAGGAGCCATATCGCGCCGACGGCGACGGCACAGCCCGCGCCGGCGCCGAGGAGGTCGGCGAAGTAGATGTCGTTTGGCGACCGCGCACTGCGAAACGCGCAGGCCATCGCCAGCCCCGCTGCGAAATAGGGCGCGCTGCAAAGCACGAAGAACAACAACATCAAGAAGAGCTGGGTGAAGCTCGTGCCAATCGAAAAAGGCTGCAAGGGTATGAACAATATCGTCAGCAGGGAAATCAGAACGCCGACGGCGGCCAGGAGCATGGAGCGCACCATCAGCGCTGCCGGTGGCTGGCTTGACAACCATGCCGATGCCGATAGGAAGGCGCCCGAGGCGCCGTAACCCAGCAGCGCGACGGTCAGTGCGACGTATGTGAAATGGTACCAGAGCGAGAACGAGAAGATGCGTGTGTAAGCGATCTGGAGCAACAGGACCGCCAGCGACAGCATGAAAATGGCGATGCGGGTGAAGCCCGGCCGCTCTGTCATCTGGCTGGCAGTCGGCGGCGGTGCGGGTCTGACAAGACCTGCGTCCATGGCGTTTCTCCTTGCTTGGTGCGGCCAGGTTCCGGCAACCAGTATCAGTTGGGTGCGGTTGCGGCCGCGGTTACCGGAACGAGGCCCTGGTGGACTAGAAAATCCGCCGCTGTGTTCGCCGCCAGCCGGTTGCCGGCGGGTGTCCAATGCGGATCGAAACGGAAGAACAGGCGACCGTTGTCTTTGGCCTCTTCGAAAACGTCGAAAAGATCGACCGATTGGATTTGTTCCTTCTCCAAGAACTCCGTCAGGATACGGTTCGGCCGGCGCTGGTCCCACGTGCGCAGCCCTATGGGGTTACGCGCCATCATCCGCCGCCAGTCGACATCGTAGTGTGCCCACGGACCGTTCACGAGCATGACTGCAAAGAGTGCCCCCTTTGCCTCGACCTCCTGACGCAGTTTGCGCAGCAACGCTTGGTTCACGCGCCACGCCGTGTCGACCTCGGTCGAGTATTCCGGCGCATAGACCAGCATGTCCCAGGGCACCCACGGCACGTTGGGATCCGTGGGCGGGGGCACCCCCCGCGGTGGGGCGGGTACGAATGCCCGCCCCCCGAGCCGCTCGTAGACGTATTCGCCAACGTACAATCGGCGCCACCACGGCAATGGTGGCGGGGGCGGTTCGCCGGGGCGTTTTTCCAGCGTTCCGTCGTCCCTCAAAGCGAAGCTTGGCTTGGTCAGGTTTGCGCGGGGCGACTTGCGGTTGAAGGGTGCGTAGCTCTCGCGGATGTCATTCGCGGTTGTGAACGACAGCAGAACGAGGTCCGCGCCGTACCTGTAACCTTCATTCTGGAAGTACAACAGCTCGTTGTCCGTTCCAAAGCTTGCGACGCCGCTGTTTATCACTTCGATACGAGTGTGACAGCGCTGATTCAGCTCTTGATCGAGGATGCGCCCGAAGGTCTCTTCCAGTTCTACCTGCAGCGCCTCCATGTAGGAATCCCCGAGGATCAGGATGCGGAATACTCCCTTCGGCTTCGCGTAGGCATGCTCGACGTCGCGGAGGCCCTTCGAGTTGATACGCACCGAGGTCTTGAACTCGCCGTGGTCGTCGTACCACGTGCCGGAGCGTCCGGGTGGGTGACGCCAGCCGAATGGCGGGTGCGGTTCCCAGAAAAAGCCGCGCTCGTTTGTTGGGCGGACCCAATGGTATACGTGGAAGCCCGCCTCGATCAGTCCGGCACCGATGAGGCATCCACCGACCATCAGCGCTCCCCCCAACGCCGCTGCGTGCCAATTGCGCAGGCTGGAGCGATCAGCCATTAACCCCTCTTCTTCAGGAACTGCAGGTAGACGCCGGCGTTGTAGTAATTGCGTACGCGGCGGATGCGCCCGTCGCGCACCTCGATTAGCGTTACGCCGTCGATCGGGACCGCCTTGCCGCTCGGATGCGTTTGCTGCAACTGCCACTCGATCGCGACGACGTCGCCCTGAGAAAGCTTGCGCTTCGCGGTGTAAACGCGATCCCGCCAGAGCGCGTTGCTGCGATCAAGCCAGTCTCGCACCGCTACCGGCCGCAGCGGCTGCATCAGCGTCGGGTCCCGCAACTCGGCGTCGGCGTCGAGCAGGCGCAGCGCCTGCTCCGAATCGTGACTGTTGAGCGCATCGAGCCAGCGCTGCCCGACGTCGTTGCGGTCATCCTGAGCACAGCCCGCCACGGCCAGACATGCGGCCAACGCCAACGCCGTCAGTCCGAAGCGGCCGCGCCGTCCCGCGGGCGCCACGTCCGGCGTGCGATCGGTTGCCCCGCGTGCTGTCGACTCGTTCATGCCCGTTTCCTTTCCTTCGCCGCGGCCCGCGCGTCGCGACAACTGCCCGGCGGCCGATGCTATGGCCGGCACACGGCCAGCAAGTCCAGCGCATCGGCCGTTTCCTCCCGGATCGCGAAATCCTCCGGGCCGATCGCCGGGGTGCCGCCGCTGCCCGCCGCTATGTTGCGGCGCACCAGCTTCGCCAGACGCGGATACGCCCACTCGATCAACGCCCGCGGCAGCAGCCGCCGCAGGTTCAACGGATCGAGCCGCAAGATGCGGTTCGCCTGCACGCCCCGCGCACGCTCGTAAGCCATCACCCGCTCGTTGCCGCACACGCCGCGCATCTCGACCTGCCCGAACACGCCGCGCAAGACGCCCTCCAGCTCGTCGGCGAAATACTCGTGCACGTGATACGGGTTCTCGACGAACGAGTTCGCCTTGTTCGGCGTCGTGATCACCAGGCACCCGCCGGGCCGCAACACCCGCCGCACCTGCTCGAGAAACGGCCGCGGATCGACGAGGTGCTCGAGCACCTGAAAGTTGCACACGACGTCGAACTCCTCGCCGAGGTCGGCCAGCCGCTCCAGCGGGCACGCTCTGTACGCGAGGTTCCCCTGCCGGTAGCGCTCCGTCGCCACCGCAATTGTGCCGGTAGAACGGTCCACCCCCAGCGCCCGCGTCGCCGTCTGCGCGAGCAGATGCGTGCCGTAGCCGTCGCCGCAGCCGGCATCGAGCACGACCTTGCCGCGCACGACCTCCTGCGCCCACCGATACGCCACCAGATGCCGCGCGAAATCCGCCGCAAACAACGGATCCCCGGCGACGAGCCGCTCTCCGGTGAAGATGCCTGGTTGGTCCATATGATTTAACGGGATGCCGCAATACGGTTGCGGGCCCTTTGCCGGAGCCTAGCGCGGGCTGGCGCCCGCAACCCAATGGTCGTCCCGTACTCGTACGCGTACCCGTACTCGTACGCGTACACGGAACGGTGTTGAGCCAACTGGCCCGTGTACGAGGACGTGTACCGCTTCGCTGCGTACGTGTACGGGAGAATCTTGTTGCCCGGCTCAGAAACCTGGCGATCGCGGCTCAGGGCAGGCTGACCCCCGCAACCCAAAGCGAACAACCAGCCCGTTCGCCCCTGCCGAGCCTCTCCCTCGATACGCCGCCTGAGAAGACGGCGGCTACTCGGGACGAACGGCGGGACACTGCTGCCCCATGGCCTGAAGACTTCTTCGCACCGGGCGAGCAAACGCGGAAATCGTAAGTCAGAACAGGCTTCGCGGGGCTCTCGGCAGCGCCGAGACCTCCGCAGCCCGAACGGGTTTGGGGTGGATTTCATTGGCTCCTCACTTTCCTCCCCGGTCAACCTTCCGCCGTGCCGCCGCGGCCGCTGCCGCTACCTGGTCATTGCCGTCGCCGGCGGCTTTGTCGAGGACGGTCGCACTGGCCGGGTCGCCGAGCTCTCCCAGCGCCCAGGCCGCCGCCAGCCGCACTTGTAGCACGGGATCGTCGAGGCCCGCTTCCAACGGTTTGCGCAGCTCCGGGTCGCGCAACGCCGCAGCCGTCCAGAACGCCGCCGTACGGGTTGCGTCGTCCACGCCCGACATCAACTTCGCCAGCTCCGCCCGCGCCGGCTCCGGTCGCTCCGCGTACGCGTCGACGAGCAGGGCCGCGGGGATAGCCCGGTCCTTGCGAAGGAGCTTGACGATCGCCGGCAGCAGCGACGCGCCGAAGCCGAGCTGTGCCAGACTCTCGGCGGCCTGAACGCGCAGCTCGGGGGCCTGTCCGGGGTCACCGAGCAGGCGGACGAGAAAAGGAATGACTACCCGATTCGGTTGCCGCGCGGCGACCCGGATCGCAAACGAGCGCAGCATCGGCGATTCCCACGGATTGTCGATCCATTGTATGAGCAGGTCGAGATCGACCGTGCGGGCGAACGCGGCGAAGGCACCCGGATCCGGCGGCGCAAACCACTGTTGCTCCTTCGCGGACTTGTTAGCTGCCGTGAACATGAGGCCGCCGAGCGCCCAACGATTCCAAGAGTCGGCGGCTTGCCACATGCGTAGCAGAGGCGGTAGCGATCCCGCGTCGCCGAGTTCCGCCACCACGCGGAAGAACAGCTCGCGCAGCTCCGGCGGCCCCGTGTAGTTCTCCAGTAGCAGCGCGATTGCCGCCGCACCTTCGGCGCTGCGGCTCTTGCGGATCAAACGCGCCAGCTTCTCCTGGGCGTCGGGCTCGGCGGCGCCGAGAGCCGCAGCCAGTCCGGGAACATCGGCTGCAGTCAATCCCTTCAGCGCGGCCGCGGCCGTTCGCGCCGGCGGTCCCGGGTTGTGTTCGAGCTCGGCGTGCCACAGGGCAATGGTGTCTCGCAGCCGCCCGGTGGCTTCGCCGGATCGATCCTGCCGCTCCGCCGTCGCTCCGGTGGGTCCGAGAACGTCGAGCGTATCGAACCGTCGCTCCAGCCTGTAATTGTCTCTGACGTGGCGCCGCAGCATGGCGTAGTACACGGGGGCGTGTCCGAAGAAGAGCGAATGATCGTGCAGAGCGACGATATACCGCGGCGGGCGCGCTCGCAGCGCATCGAGGACCTCGGCCTCGACATCGTGCCCGGGCCAGCCCGGGAAGAAATACCCGTGCCGGGTCGGGTTCTGCCGGTCGGCGAGGAACGAGACGATGTCGAGCGCCGGGAACGCGAAGACCGTGTCGTCGGATGCCGAATGCTCACGGAGGTAGCGCGCCGTGGACCCGAGGGCGAGAAACGGCCGCGCCGCCGCGGGTTCCAGAACCAGCGGCGCTCGCGTCCTGTCCAACCAAACGACCGCCCTATCGTCCCGCTCCCACCAGGCGCGGGCGAGGTAGGAGATGCGGCCGAGCGCCGGGGCGACCAGCACGACGACGAGGGCGTAAACCGGCAGGGCCACGGCGCTCGCGACCAGGGTCCGCCCGCGCTTCGTGCGGGCCATGCCGCGCGCCCACACCTGCGCGAACAGGTGCAGCAGCCAGGCGCCCAGGATCAGTATCCCGGGCGATGCCGGTACCAGGTGCATGAAGTCGCTGCGCGGGTAGAGCTGCATGTGGGTCAGTGTCCCCGACAGCAGGAGAATAAGCAGGACGCCGAGTCGCGGGCCGTAGGCGCCGGCGCCTGCCCGTGCGCCCGCTTCCGCATCCTGCACCAGGGAGAGCGCCCGGCCACGCCAGGTTTGCAGGCCATACACGAGCAGCGCTGCCCACTGTGTCACCTGGATCAGCACGAAGGCGATGTCGCGGACGCGCATGACCACCGAACTCTGAAAACCCTCCACCATCGGCGGCGGATGCCGGATTAGCCATACCGTGGCGATTATCAGACCGGCGACGAGCCCGCCGGTAACGATGCGGGGTGACAGCACCCGCCGGCGCATCAGGACGCCGACGGCGAATGCCGCTCCGAGTGCCGCGCTCAAGGCCAGGCCCCAGGCGCCGATCGGCGGGTACGCCATGTAATAGAAGCGATCGAAGCCCGTGCCGACGAACAGGATGGCGCGCAGGGCGGGCATCGTTCCGAGCCGCATCCAGAAATAGACCACCCACGGCAGGGTGACGGCGGCGAATCCCAGCGACAGTAGTACGAGGTTGCGCCACAGAACCGCCGGCGCCACTTGCCGCGCTACGCTGCGGGCCTGGGTCAGGGTCGCCTTGTACGCAATCAGCACGATCAGCGGCGCCGCAAACAGCAGGACGCCGCGCGCGCCGGCGCCGCGCGCGAACAGGTCGGTCAGGGCGACGGTGAGTGCCAGCGGTATGAGCCAGCGCACGATACTGGCCGACCGCGCGACCAGACGCGCGCCCCGGCCGGGGCGGCGTGCCGGGTCGAGACGCGGGACTTCGAGCAGGCACAGCGCCATCAGCAGCGCCGCAAGGTTGAGCAGGCCGCTGTTCGGCTTGAAGCCGAAGACGATGCCCGCACACAGCCCCGCCGCCAGCCACAGGCTGCCGCGGCCGGTCTCCCACCAGCGCACCACGCACACGACGCTGAGTTGCCAGAAGAGGGTCACGTACCAGATCGGGTACGGGATGTTGAACGCGGCGAACTGGCCATCGTAGAAGGGGATGAAGGCGAGATACAGAAGGCCGCCGGCGGCGGCCGCCGCGCCGGAAGTGCCGAGGCGCCGCGCCAGCCAGTACATCAAGTAGACGCTGAGGCCGTTGATCGCCGCCAGGCACAGCCGCAGCACGACTACGTTGACGCCGAACAGCGAGAAGAGCGTCGTGTTCCACCGGTAAATCCCGGGTGTGTAGCCGGCGTGGAAGTCGACGTAGAGCGTCTGACCGAGATAGGTGCGGTAGATCTGGTAGATCAGGGTGCCTTCGTCGTCGAGGTTCAGTCCGTAAGGAGCCAGCGCCGCGAAGTAGGCGACCGCGACGACGAACAACAGCAACCCCCCGCCGCGGAAGCCGCGCGCCGAAGCCATTCTGCCGGTAGGCGATGAAATTTGCGGCGGCGCCATGTTCACCCTGCCTGTGCCTGTAGCCGCTCCATCGCGGCGGCGGCAAAGCCGCGCACGACGACGTCAGGGTCGGCCAGCGCGGCACGAATTGTCGCGGTTGCGGTCGCACCAGCGGTGCGGCCGAGAGCCCAGATGCCGGCGGCGCGCACCCGCGGCTGCGGCGCCGCGGCGGCCTCCCGCAGGGACGGCACCAGGGCCTGCCATTGCAGGACGCCGGCGAGGAACGCCACCACCTCCCGCTGCTCCGGGTCGCCTTCTCGCAGTGCCCGTAGCAACACCGGCTCGGCGGCGGCCGGGTGCGCCCGGCTCCAGGTCAGGGCGAGGCTCGGGGCCAGTGCCGGGCTCGCGGGCACCAGCGCGAGAATACGCTCGAGAGTTGCGGCATCGTCGTCCAGCGCCGCCAGGGCGGCGACTGCGGCGACTTGCAGGCCGGAGTTCGGGTCTTCGGCGAGGCGCCGCAGGTCGGACAGGAGCGCGTCCCGGTCGGCATCGGCGCCGGCGCGGTCGCGTCCGAGGGCCCAGGTGGCGAACAGGCGCAGGCGCACGTCGGTATCCGCCGACACCACCCAGTGCCGCAGCACGTCGCGCAGCGCCCACACGTTGAAGAGCTGCAAGCCCGCATCGCCCGAAGCGGCTGCGGTGCCCTGGCGCAGAACGTCCTGCGACGCAAGGCGGACCGGAGCGCTCGCTGCCGCCACGTCGAGGGACGCCGCGCCGAACTGGAAGGGTTCCAGCAAACCGCGGATGGCGATGTTGAACAGCGCCGTCGAGACGGCGTCGCGGGCCGGCCCATTTTCGGGCAGGGGCGCGCGCAGAAGACGGGCCGCGGCCCGGGCATCGCCAAGCTCGCCGACGACCCGGAGGGCAAAGAGAGCCGCCGGCGGGGATGCCGCGAGTTGGCCGTTCGCGAACAGTTCGGCGAGCGCAAGGGCAGCTTCGGGCGAATCGGTCTCGCGCGCCCGCTGCAACAGTGCAGTTGCGGTGCGCGCATCGGCGGCGGCCAGACAGGCTCCCAGGGCGGCGCTATCGCCGTCGGTGACGCGGCGCTCGCAGACCGTGGACGCGGGGTCGTCCGCGGACGGGGAAACCTCGCTTTGCGGCGCGGCATCGAACGGCGGTGCCGCGTCGCCGGCGCGCACCAGCAGCGCGAACGTCCCGGCGCGTCCCACCGGCCGGTACCCGGCCCTGATGTGCTCGCGCAACATGAAGAAGTACGCGGGGGAGTCCGAGAAGTAGAGCGGGGCGGGGTTGGCGACGACGGCGAAACGCGGCGGTTGCCGGGTCAGCGCATCGACGACTTCCGCCTCGACGATATGGTCCGGCCAGCCGGAGTAGAAGTAACCGATGCGCGCCGGGGTGTGCAGACCGGCAAGGAAACACAGAAGGTCGAGGTTGGGGAACGTGAACAGTCGATCGCCGGGCTGCTGCGCACGTTCCAGGTAGTCGACGACCGCGGCCAGATCGCGCATCGGCTGCCCGCTGCCGTCGGCGCGTACGAGCAGCGGCGCGCGTTTGAGTGGCACCGAAACCAGGCCGCTGCGTTCCGGCGCGAACGGGTACATGGCCACGTCCACGCATAGGGCCAGTTGCGGTGCCGCGATGACGACGAGTCCGGCGGCCACGGCCGCTACGACCGTGCCGTCCAGCAGGCTTCCGATCCGAACCGGCAGGCCGGCACGCCACAGCGCCACCAGCCAGTAAGACAGGGCAGCGGCGAGGACGAGGGTGAACGGGGCGGAGAACACGAGGTGGAAGAAGTCGCTGCGCGGATAGACGGTCAGATACAGGAACAGCGCGGCGACGAGAAGCAGCAGTAGATCGCGCCGGCGTTGTGCCCCTCCGGGTCGGCCGTCCATTCGGTCGGCAACCCCGGCCGACAGGCAGCCGATCGCGGCCCAGTGGACGAGTATTGCCGCGGCGAAGCTGGCATCCTGGACGCGCATCAGGACGGAGCGCTGGAAGCCCTCGGGCATCGGCGCGGCGAGTCCCAACCATGCCGCGGTGCCCGCCACCAGGGCGAACAGGCCGGCAAGGAGCGACCGGCCCGAGACCCGGCCGCGACTGCACGCGTACGCCATGGCGACAAGCCCGGCGAGACCGGCAGCCAGCGCCGCGTCGCGCCACGCCGGCGGACGGTAAGCGAGATAGAAGAACTGCTCGTAGCCCGCGTCGATAAACAGTACTTCACGGGCGAATCGCGTCCAGCCGAGCTGCCAGAGATAGTAGGCGAGCCACGGGCCGCTGACGACTGCGAAGCCGGCGAGTAGCGAGCCGGTCGCCGCGATTCCCCCTGGTCCGTGCCCGGAAACGGCTCGCTCCGGATATGCGAGCAGGCAAACGGCGGTCAGGGCAACGATCGGAAGGACGAGCAGCAGCCCTTCCTGTCCGAACAGGTGACTGCGGAACACCACCGCCACGCCGCCGAGCACGGCGGCCGGCACGAGCCAGTTCGCGGCAATGGTTTTCCACGGCCGCCCCGGCGCGCTCTGTGTTTCGGCGTTGCACAGGAAGCTCACACTGAGCACGGCTGCCGCGAGATTGAACAGGCCACTGTTGGGCTTGAACGAGAAGTTCAAGCCGGCGAGGGCGCCCGCCAGCAGCAGCCAGACCGCCCGCCCGTCCGCGCTCCAGCGCCGCAGGGCGTGTATCCCGACGGCCCACAGCAGGATTGCGTACCAGGCCGGATAAACGACGTTGAACGAACACGATACCGCCGGGACCACCGGCAGCAGTGCGGCATAGGCGAACGCCCCGAGCGCCGCGTAGCGCGGCGGTACGAGCGTGCGGGCCAGGGTGTAGAGCACCAGTACGGTAACGGCGTGAACGAGCACAAGCGCGGCGCGCAGTACCAGCAGGTTCGTTCCGAACACGTCGAGCAGAAGAGCGTGCCAGTAAAAGAAACCCGGGGTGTACCCGCTGATGAAGTCGATGTAGGGCCGCTGACCGTGCAGGGTGCGGTCGATGAGGTAGACCGTGCCGCCCTCCTCGCCGACGTTGAGCCCGTACGGGGCGAGCAGTCCGAAGTAGGCGAGGGCGGCTGCGAACACGCCGAGGCGCTGCCAGCGTTCGGGGTGTTTCAATAGAAACCTCTTCCGTGCAGGATTTGAGCCCGCCCGGATAAAACGTGCGCTCCGCGCGCCTTCACCACGCATGACACTGCCACAGCACGGCAACAGCACCCCGCCACGGAGTCAGGTTCCTCTCCCGGCGGGAGAGGTCAGGTGAGGGGATGAGATGAAATGAGGCACGGGCGTCACGACAGCACCCCGCCACGGAGTCAGGTTCCTCTCCCGGCGGGAGAGGTCAGGTGAGGGGATGAAACGAGACTGCCGTCCGGTATGGGTGTCGGCGCCGGCGTGGTCGGGCAGTTCGTAATGCGATCGGGTCATTTTCGCAGCCGCCGGTGCGCGGTTGATCACACCCCCTCACCTGACCTCTCCCTGTGGGAGAGGAACCTGACTCCGCAGCGGGGTGCTGTTGCCGTGGTGCGCCGGGGGGATCCCCTCACCTGACCTCTCCCGCCGGGAGAGGAACCTGACTCCGCAGCGGGGTGCCGGCGTGGCGCTGGTGCCCGGTTGGCTCTCATCTCCTCACTGAGTTCGATCGCACCGCCTCACCTGACCTCTTCCAGCAAGGGTGCCGGCGAAGGGCCCGCGTCGCGAAGGCATCCCGAGGTCCCCCGCGTGGGCCCAGGACTCGTTCTTCGCGACGGTTTCGGCGGTGCCGAGACCTGCTCAGCCCGAACGGTGTTGGGCCCGATCGCGTCCGGGTGGTGTCGATCGATCGACGATGCGGCGCCGATTCGTGGCCCCGGTCACGAATCGCCCCACGAGCCGCGTAGTGGCGCGTTCAGTTGTGGTAGCGAGCGGCTCTGCTGCGACGGCGCGGCCACCGCTTCGATGACTGCGGCGACGTCGGCGGCGGCACCAGCCCACGAAAAACGCCCCGCCCATGCAACCGCAGCCCGGCCGAGACGCTGCCGGTATTCGCCGTCCGACAACAGACGGGCGAGAGCGTTGCCAAGCGCTTCCACGTCGCCGTGCGGCACCAGTAGGCCGGTTTCCTCGTGGCGCACGGCGTCGCGCAGGCCGGGGACGTCGCTGGCCACGGCCGGTAGGCCGCAGGCGTTCGCCTCGAGCACGGTCAGCCCCCAGCCTTCCTTCTCCGAGGTGTTCGCGACGACGTGAGCGCGGCGAATGTGAGCCACCTTCTCCTCGTCCGATACGAAACCCGTGAACGTTACCCGTGACGAAAGGCGGCGTTGCTCGGCCTGGCGCACCAGCGAGGTACGGGCGGCGCCGTCGCCGACGACCAGCAACTGCACGTCCGGAACGAGCGGGACGAGTCGCTCGAGCGCCTGCAGCACCAGTTCGATGCGTTTGTAGTACTCGACCCTTCCCAGGACCAGTAACGTGGGCCGTTCGGCGGGGACGCGACCGCGGTCGTGATAGAGGGCGTGATTCAATCCGTTCGGGATGACATTGATGGCCGCGGACGGAATTCCGCGTTCGACCAAGTCGTCGCGGGTGCTCGGCGATACGGCGATGAACTGCCGGCCGCGATAGACGAACGGGATAAGCTTCTCGCTGCCGTAGACGACGGTGGCCACCGGGAACGGCACCTGGCTGAACGCCGTGGTGCCGAACAGATGGTGAACCAGCGGCACCACGGGCGCTCGCACGTAGAGCGGGGTGCAGAAGGGGACCTTGTTGAGGTGCTCGACGACGACCGTGCCGGGTGTGCGCAGCTCGCGGCGGACGGCGAACGGGAGCATGAGGTAGTAGGTGAGGCGATTGCCGAATCGCCGCACGCGCAAGCCGTCCTGCATTTCCTCCGCCGCGGCGCCTGCGAAGCGGGTACACAGCAGCACCGGCTCGTAGCCGGTGCGGGCGAAGTGCGTGGCGGTTTCGGCGATGTGGAGTTCGGCGCCGCCGGCCCACGGATGGCGCCGGTCGCGCTCGTTGAGAATGACGAGCTTGCGGCCCATCGAGACCTACAATCTGCCGGCGAGATCCATTGCGCGCAGCCACCAGACGATCCACAGGGCCTCGGCGGCGATCGACTTGTTCATCTTCGAGTCGCCGGTCTTACGGTCCATGAAGATGATCGGCAGCTCCTTGATCTGATGGCCGATCCGCCAGGCGCGGTAAGTCATCTCGATCTGGAAGGCGTAACCGTTGGAACGTACGCGATCGAGCGGTATGCGTTCGAGGGTTTCTCTCCGCCAGCACTTGAAGCCGCCGGTGACGTCGAACAGGGGCAGGCCGGTGACCTTGCGGGCGTACCAGTTACCGAAGTAGCTGAGCAGCAGCCGCTCGATCGGCCAGTTGACCACGGTTATCCCGGCCAGGTAGCGCGAGCCGAGCACCATGTCGTAGCCGTTGATCTGCTGGCGAAACTCGTTGAGCATCGCCACCGGGTGTGAGAAGTCGGCGTCCATCTGCACAACGTAGTCGGCCCCGGTGTGCAACGCCTCCTTGAATCCGTCGATGTATGCCGGTCCGATGCCCTGGCGGTGCGGGCGCCGCAGCACGCGGACGCGCGGATTGGCGGCGCCCATGGCAGCGACGAGGTCGGCGGTCCCGTCCGGCGAGGTGTCGTCGACGACGAGCACGGAGAAGCTCTCGTCCTGCGCGAGAATATCGGGAATCAGTCGCTCGACGTTTTCGCGCTCGTTAAAGGTGGGAATAACGACGGTCGTCCGCTTCGGTGTCTTGGTCAAGTGTAGGTGCGCCTCTTCGACGTGAACTTGCCGCCGCCACGCATATGGCTCCGCCATGCCCGCCTGCGCCCCGCTCTGCAGCCCGTCTCGAGTAGCTATCTACGGACAGCGCGGTTTTGCAAGCGAATGCGGCGGGCGGGAGAGGGCGTGAGGGCCTGGGGGCGTGGGGGCTACGCGCTTTCGAGCAGGCCTGCGGTGTGGAGTTGGATCTTGAGTTGCTCCAGTCCTTCGCGGGGGCCGCGCAGGGGGCTCTTGAGGACGGCGCGTGCCTTATCGATGACGAGGCCGCCGCGCAGCGGCCGCGGAGCTTTTTGTCCGAGTTCCGCGGTGGTGCGCGGCTGGAGGAATCCCGGGTCGAGATCGAACACTGCGCACACGAGGCGGGCGAAGCTGACGCGGTCGAGGAACTCCGCGCCGACGACGTTCCAGACGCCGCGATGTTCCGCGGTGGCCAGCTCGCGCACGGCCGCGGCGAGGTCTTCGACGTAAGTCGGCGTTCCCCACTGATCGAGCGGCACGTACATCGTTTCGCCGCGCCGGCTGCGGCCCAGAAGTGCCATGACGAAGTTCTTGGCGGCGCGCTCGAATCCGTAGACGCCGCAGACGCGTACGATCAGGTGATCGTCGAGAGTCGCGGCAATGGCCTGCTCGGCCGCGAGTTTGTGCCGGCCGTACACGTTGATCGGGTCCGGAGTCGAGTCTTCCCGATACGGGCCGTCGTGACCGTTGAAGACGTAATCGGTGGAGAAGAACACGTAGCGGGCCCCGGCGGCGCGCGCCGCCGCGGCGACGTTGCGCGTGCCGGCGACGTTGACGGCATACGACTCCTCGGTGTGCTCCTCGCACCAGTCGACGTGCGGCTGTGCGGCGGGGTGAACGACCAGGGCGGGGCGAACCTCGGCGACCAGGCGGCCGACCGCCGCGGCGTCCCGAATATCGAGCGGCAGCAGTCCATCGACCGGGTGATTGAAATAGGTCCCGGCCGTGCCGGGTCCGAACGTTTCGTGCAACACGCCGCCGATGAAACCGGAGGCGCCGATAATCAGAGTGCGCATGAGCCGAGCCTATGCAGCGCGCGGCCCGGAGGCAAACGGCAGACTCTGTCCGTGTGGCGGGCGGCCCGGCGACCTGGGGGCCTGGTGGCCTGAGGGTGTGAGGGCCTGGGGGCCTGTGGGCTGGTCGATTCTTTTGGTGCGATGAAAGAAGGGCCCCCCTTCCCGGTTGCGGGGAGGGGGGCCCTGGGGTTTCGGTTACGGCTTCACCAGCTTGAACTGGAAGACGGTGACGAGATCG
>JAKLJW010000037.1 GCA_023150935.1 Candidatus Binatia bacterium
GTCCCGCAGAGCCCACCACCAGTGGCGCATCGCCCGCTGAGCGCGTCGAACGCGCCGTGCGCGACGCTGCTCACCCCCTCAGCCTCCCCGAACTGCGCGCGGCCTGTCGGATGCGCACCGCAACCCTGTGTGACACCCTCACCGAACTCATCGCCGCCGGTCGCCTGCGCAAGACCGCCGACGGCTATGAACTGACCGACGTTTCCCGTTTCCCAGCTCTATAGAGATGCGGGGAAACGGAAACGGGAAACGCCAGCGCTTCCGTGATGATCCCCTCCTGCCTGAGCAGGAGGGGCTGAGCCTTCAGCCCCATAACCGCTCCGCAGCACCGGCGGCTGAGCGGGTCAAGGGCGGCGACCATCGGGAGCCGAGCGCAGCGATCCCTTGACGCGCTCAGACGTCCGGTGCTACCGCCCGCGCATGCGTGTGACCCTCAAAGATCGTGGAGGCCACGCCATCAAATTGCGCGGACGTGCTCACGGTGCCAAAGCCCCGCTTTAGCGATCCCTCTTCCAGGATGCCTGTGGGGACGGGCGGATTGGATTTTGCGCCTGTGGCGAGAGAGATGGGATGATGGATGAGAGGCAGGTGAAGATCCGGCGGCCGCGTGGGTGGCTCGCTCCGGTCCTTGCTCTGGCGCTGTTTGCGGTCGGGGTTGTGGCGGTCGGGCGCATGGTGCGCCCGGAGCAACACCGGGTCACGCTGATGGCGGGAGACCCAGCGACCCAGCGCGCGCTGTTCGGCCATATGCTGAAGGCCACTTTGGGCAAGCGTGGCATCGACATAAGAATCGTGAAACCGACACCGGTAGAAGTCGCACTGGGCGAGCTGGATGCCGGTACCATCGACCTCGCTTTGGCCCCGAGCGCATTGAGCTTCGATGGCTTCCCCAACTTGCGCGAAGTCACGCCGCTCTACTTCGAGGCGCTGCAACTGGTCGTGCGCCCGGAGCTGGCGCTTGCCGCAACGGAGGACCTCGGCGCGCTGCGCGGCCATACGGTCGACATCGGTCCCGCGGAATCCGGCGCGGCGAAACTCGCCCACGCGGTACTGCGCTTCGCCCAGGTCGCGGATGGTCCTGACGGCGTCGTTATTCACCACCTCCAACCGGTGGAAGCGAAAGCACTGGTCGAGGGGGGCGACCGAGCGGCACTTCCAGACGCTTTCTTTGTGCTCTCGCTCGTGCCCTCGCCGCCGGTTCTGCGCCTGGTGAGGGATGTCGGCTACCGGCTCGTGCCGCTGGCGTTTGCCGACGCCTTTCGCCTCCAGGGTATCCTGCTCGGGGGCGATGACGCGGGTACGCATGCGGTGGAGCGCTCCGACGTGTACGAGACCTATGTTCCACCGTTCGTTTACGAAACCACACCGCCGGTACCGGCCGAGGAGCTGCCGACGCTCGGCACCCGCTTGCTGTTGCTGACTAACGATCGAGTCCCGGCGCCAACGGTCACTGCAATCCTTGAAGCGATCTTCACTTCGGCGTTCGCCCGACTCAGCCATCCACCACTCGACGACAGCGTGCTGGCCCATCCGACCAGGCTTACCCTCCACCCGGGCACGGAGGCCTACCTGGCCCGCAACCGGCCGTTCGTCACGGACGAGCGGGTGGATGTGCTGAGCAACACGGTTAGCATTATCGGTGCGCTGGGGGGCAGTGCCCTCTTCCTCTGGCAGTGGCGTCGGAGACTGGCACAGCGGGCGCGCGACGAGCTGTTCGGAACCTACCTGCGCCGGCTTGCCGATGTCTCACGGCGCGTTGCCGACGTGGAACTCGCCGCGGACCTCGAGTTGGAGCCGCTTGCCGCTGCGCAGCGGCAACTCTTGGAGCTCAAAGCCGAGGTCCTCGACGGGGTCGTTGCCGGCACCCTGAGCGAAACCGAAGCCCTGCCGGCACTGGTGATGCCAATCAATGCCGCCGTCGAACACGTCGCCGGCCTTATCCTGCACGTTCGCGAGAACGTAGAAGAGAAAGCGCAGGAACAGGGCCGCAGCGTGGAGGCTTTGTGGGCAGAGGCTCTGGAAGGCGGTGAAGGTACGAAAACACCGCCTCCGGCTGGCTGAGTATCTCCGCTAACGCATGCTTACTGCTTCCATCCGCGGGGATTCGCGAAGAAGTCGCGCTCCCAGTGCTCGATCGTCGCACGGATGCGCGACGCGTTCTCCGGGTGGCGAGCGATAACGTTGTAGGACTCGTTGCTGTCGGCGCGGACGTCGAACAAGAGCGGGTCGTGCGTAATCAAATGCGCAGTCTGGCCGGTCTGGGGGTCGGTGTACGTGTAGCGGTGCGCCGATCTCCCCGCGACGGTATTGACCTTGTCGAGCGGCACCGGCCACGTATACAGGTTTACCCACCGGTAGTACTTCCATGGGCCGCTGCGGGCTCCGTCGATGACGTTCGCGTTGAAGAAGAATAACGCCTCGTGTGGGCTTGCGGTTTCGCGCCCGCTGAGCAGGCCCCAGATGTCCCGGCCATCGATGATCCGGTCCCGCGGCAAGTCCAGGCCGGCAAGTCGGAGAATGGTCGGGAAGAGATCGATGTTCATCGCCGGAGCGCCGGTCACCGCACCGGTGGGTATCTGCCCCGGCCAGTGGGCAATCGCCGGGACACGCTGTCCGCCTTCCATCGGCTGCCCCTTGCGGCCGCGCAGCATGCCGGGGTTACCCAGGTGCCATGGGCCGTTGTCGCTCGTGAAGAAGACGAACGTTTCCTCCAACAGACCGCGACTGGCGAGCGCGCGCATGACCTCGCCGACGCTCGCGTCGAGTTCTTCGACCGAGTCGCCATACGGGCCGGCAGCCGACTTGCCCTCGAACTCCACCGCGGGCACCAGCGGCGTGTGGACGTTCTTGTGCGCCAGGTAGAGGAAGAACGGCCGGGTCTTGTTGGTCTCGATGAACTCGATTGCGTCGCGCGTCAGCGCCGCCGTCACACCCCCCTGGCGCAGTCCGAGGTCTTCCTCGACCACGCTGTAGTTCTTCCAGTACTGGTACGGGAAATTGTCGTTCGAGTACGGCACTCCCGCGTAGAAGTCGAAGCCGTGCTTCGAAGGGTGGTATTCGGGAAAGACGCGAAAGTCGCCGAGGTGCCATTTGCCGACAAGCGCCGTCGCGTAACCGGCGAGCCGTAACGCTTCGGCGATGGTTATCTCCGACAGTGGTAGGCCGGGTGTTGCCGATTCGGCGGTCTGTACCATGTCCGATGTGCCGAGATCGGCCGCCCACTCTCCCACCAGGCGGTTTGCCCTCTTTATCAAAGAGTCGTCGCCGGGCTGGATCGGGAAATTGATGCCGCTGCGCAGCGGGTAGCGGCCGGTCAACATCCCCGCGCGCGACGGCGAGCAGTTCGAATGACTGGCGTAGAAGTCGGTAAAGCGCATCCCGCCCTGCGCCAGTCGATCGATGTTGGGTGTTCGCAGGACCGTGTTCCCGTACGCACCTAGATCTCCGTAGCCGAGATCGTCGGCCATGATCACAACGACATTGGGCAGGCGCGACGGCGCCGTTCCCGTCGGCTTGACGACATCGCTCACGGGTTGGGCGTCCTTGGCCGGATCCTTGTAGACAGACGTGTCGAGCACCGCGGCGCCTTCGCGCACCCGCGGGCCGCTTCGGGTCCAGAGGAAGACCGCGGTAACCAGGACGATGACGACCACCACGATCCACTTCTTCATGGGCAACTCCCGCAGCTCGCTCGCTGCCTCGTAGCACAGTTGCGCCGCGCGCGGCTATCCACGCCGGACGTGGAGGTGCCGGCGGCTCGGTCTGATGGCCTGCCGGGGACCCGGAAACGGCGACGCCGACCCGGAGGGGTCGGCGTCGTTTCGGAGCGATGCAGCGCGCGCTGCGCCGTCAGGACCGGCGGCGGCCAAGAAGCCATCCGCCACCGGCGGCCATGAAAGAACCCAGCACTGCCATGGCCGCCAGAGACATCGATGGTACCGGCGCCGCCACCGCCGGCGGCAGCGGTTCGCCGAATACGGCCAAACCGAAGGTCCCCCCTCCGGACGAGAAGTCGATTATTACCGCGCCGGTCGCGATGTCGAACCGGTATATCTGACCGTTGTTGATATTTGCGCTCCAGAAAGACGTGCCGTCGGGATCGATGTTCATCGCAAACCAGGCGTCCTCGCCTGCCGCGTCGTAGGTGTTGACCACGTTTCCGCTACTGTCCAGCCTGTAGATCAGGGGCGCGCAAGCGACCAGTGCCCCTCCCGGGATCAATCGCAGCGCATAGCACGGTCGCTGCAAACCCGTGGCAAAGTCCGCCATCTGAGTGTCGGTGCAGACGTTGTAGCGCAGCACCTTACTCCCTTCCGACGTGTAGTACATCGTGCAACCGTCGCCCGCGAGTTGGATCCAGTCGCTGCCACGATCCTCGGTGGCGACGTCGAAGGCATCGAGCAGATTTCCCGCGGCGTCGAACTTGCGGATATCGCGTCCGCCGTCGGCCTGACCGACATAGAACTCGCCGGCGGAGTTGAAGGAGATCGATTCGGGCGCGGCGTTGAAGCCGGACACGAACCGTGCCTCCAGCAACGTTCCGTTAATGTCGAATCTACTTACCGAATTGTCCGAGAAGTTCGTGGCCAGCAGGTTGCTGGCGCTGTCGAAAGCCATACCGGTCGTGAAGCCCCCGACCGTGGTGGTCAGGGTGCCGAGGAGATTGCCGGCGGAATCGTAGCGTTTGACGATACCCGACTGTGCCGCGAACACGTCGCCGGTTTGAAACTGCGCCACCGCCGGCGTGGCCACCAGCCCGGCGACCGACACGGCTGCCACCAGCAGGCGTGTCTCGAACCAACCCCCCCGACCGTCCACTGCCCCAGCAGCTATCTTCCTCATCTTTCCCTCCCGGTTGCAAGCTGAACGCAAGACGGTCAGTTATATGCCAAAACCGGATGACAAGGTCAAACCGTCCAGCTGTCTTATTTCTTGACGGTCGCCCGCCCGTAACGATCGAACGCCGGGGCGCAGCCGCCCCGGCGCATCGCGTACCCCCTTCGCAATCGTCGAAGATGAAAACAGATCGAACTGCCTGATAACTAGCGCCCCTCGACTTCTACTGTCAAGAAATTTTTGGCGTGGGCCGGCAACATTGGCCGGCGCCGACGGGTGTACCTCGGCACGCAAGCTCTCGACCTGCGCCGGCGGGCCTGGGCCCCCCGGCTCTCTCCCTCCCGTTGCCGCGCAGTTCCCGGCGGGTCAGAATGAGGCAGTCCGCAAAATACTGGCCGGCGACCGGACGCAGACCGAAGGAGTCGAGTATGGACCGAACGCAGTGGCGCACGCTGGTTATCGGCGTGCTGGTGGCGGGGCTGTTCCTCTTTCTGGCCTTTCGTAATGTTCCGCTCGCCGATCTTGCGGCGGCCTTCGGGCGCTTCGACGCCAGGTGGTTGATTCCGGGATTCGCCCTCAGTCTGCTGCTGATGGTCTTCCGCGCCTGGCGATGGCAGCTCGAACTGCTGCCGCTGACCCGCATCGGGCTCGGACTCCTCTGGGTCGTGTGCAGCGTCGCCTATATGGCGATCAACGTGCTGCCGGTGCGACTCGGCGAGGTCGTCCGGCCCTGGTTGCTGTCGCGGCGGTCACGGGTGTCGTTCTCGAACGTAGTAGGCACCCTGGTCGTCGAGAAGACAATGGATTCGATATGTATCGTCTTTTACATCTTGCTCGGCTTGTTGACTGCGACCGCGCTGCCGGCGTGGGTGCGGCGGGGCGCGCTGTTTCCGGCCGCGGCGGCCTTCCTGCTGGCGGCGACGGTCGTGCTGGTGTGGTGGAAGGGAGAGCCGCTCGTGCGGCGCGCGATCGCACGGTTCTTGCCGGAGCGGTTCGAGCAAGGGCTCATGCGAATCACCCGAGCGATTATCGACGGCATGCGGGTGTTGCCGAACCCGCGGCTACTGGCGGCCGTTTTCTCGGTTTCCCTGGCTTTGTGGTGCCTGCCGATCCTGTCGAGCTACATCATGTTGATCGCCTTCGGCTTCGATGTGCCGTTCAATGCCGCGCTGATAGTCTTCATTTTCATTGGCTTCGGGACGGCATTGCCCAACGCGCCGGGAATGATCGGTACCTATCAATACGCCTGCATTCTCGCCCTGGAGTTGTTCGGCGTCGACAAGGCGGATGCACTGGCTTACGGCCTGGTGCTGAACGCCCTGCAGTTGCTGTCGATCGTCGCCCAGGGAATCGTCGCGCTGCCGCTTGCCGGTGTGACCGTCGGCGACTTCAGCCGCGCCCGCCGCGAAGCCGCGGCGGGCGAGAGGGTGGCCTCCTAATGCTGCCTGGGGCTGGAGACGAGCGTGCGGTGATCCCTGCGCGCTTGCCGCTTTCGACCGTCCGCTACCGCCGCACATGCGGCGGGCGGATAGGACGTGGGGGACGCACCGGTCGGAAAGGACGGCTCGGGCGATCTCTGACGCACGCGCAGGACACCTCCGAAAAGCGGTAGCCGCTACGACACTCGACGCTTCGGGTGCAGCCTTCTGCCGACTGCATCGTGCACCGCCCCTGCACGCACGCGGCACGCTGGTTCATGCAGGGATCGGCGAAGCACCGTACGCCCGGAAGGCCGCAGGCGGGCTCGCTCTCGAATCGGCTCAGCGCACGGCAATCGCACCCGGTGCAATAGTCCGAGAACAACGCGCAATCGGAGTCCTTACGGCACAGCTCGCCATCGTCGTCCGCGACGCAGGCGCAACGCTCCGTAGACCAGCGAAAACGAGGCTTGCAGAGAGCGCGCGCAGTACAAGGTCCGGTCCCGGGGTCGCAGTACTGTTGCGTGCACGCACCGCCGGGCGGGGTACAGATGCCGCAGCTCTCGTTACAGCAGACGTCGCCGTTCTGGCACGTGGTGTCGCCGCACGGGGTCACTCCGGGCGGGCAGATCAGCCGACAGGGACGCAGTTGACACGGCTCGCCGGGCTCGCAGGGCGGCGGGCAGTCGACGACGCAACCGGCGCTCAGGGCGGCGGTCGCCGCACGGCTGCCCTCGATCTCGCCCGCATCGTTCGGTCCACAGCCCGTTGCCACAAAGCCCAGGAGCAACAGCGGCAAGGCACAGCACCTCGCTACCGGATGTCTGCTCTTTCGTTGCACCATCATCAAGACCTCAGTCCTAGTTCTAGGAGCCCCCCCACATCCGCTGACGGAGGCGTCCGGCGATTCCCGACAATCGGGCTATAGGCCGCGCTGTCATCGACAATCAAGCATTTTCGGAATCGATGTTGCGCCATGTGACCGGGGTAATCGAAGGGCCGCCGGCGTCGAGTTGCCAACACCGAACCGCCTCTATAGCCTGCGCGTCGGCTGACGCTCGCTAAGGTGCTGTTCGAGAAGTCCTGGTTGTACCTCAAGCTCTAGGGACGGGTCGGAGTCTCCTCCGGTGCACCCCCGGGGTTCAGGGCACGCTCTCGACCGCCCGGCAGTTTGGCGAGCAGCAGGGTTGGCGTGCGGTCCCAGCGCACGTTTGCGACTCGCGTGCCCGGAAACAGGCCCGGGCGGGCATCGCCGACCGGTACGCCCCCGTCCCGGGCCCGTGCCGCCGCACCGTCGCAGTCGGCAACACCGTAAGCGATTCCCCAAAACTGCTGCGGGCGACGTGGGCCGCTGCCGTCGGTGCGCATGATGAGCTCGAGCACGACGTCGCCGAGCCCGAGACCCACGTTGCGCGTGCCGCGCTCGGGAAAGTCCCGGCGCCACGCCACGTGGAGGCCGAGCGCCTCCGTCCACAGCCGCTCTGCGCTCTCGATGTCCCGGGTGAAAAGAACGACGTGATCGATCCGTTCGCACGCGGTTCCGTTGCCGCTGGTGTCGGGTGCGAGCGGCAACGTCTCCGGCGTGGTCGTGTGCCGAATGATCAGCAGTCGCAGACCGCCGGCCGTGTCGCGGTCGACGAGAGCACTGCTCCAGGTTCGCCCGCGGCCCCCGGCGTCGTCTGCTCCGTGTCCGTCCATCGGGTCGGTAACAACGAGCCCTTTCCCGCGCAGGTTCGCGATCGCTCTATCGAGATCGGGCGTCCGCAACGCCAGGGCGAGCGGTCGTTCCTTGCGTCCGGACAGAGCCTGACCGACAAAGCCGGCCGTACCGGGTTGTGCGTCTGCCAGGAGTTCCAGGTACGCGTTGTCCAGCCGAAAGAGCGTGTTGCGCGTGCCGAGGTCCGGATGTCTGCCGTGCCACGACGGCGCCCGGCCGAGCAGGGCACCGTACGCGGCCGTGGCGGTGTCCAGGTCGGCAACGGCGATGACCACATGATCGAGGGTAAACATGGGTCGACAGGGTACAACGGCAGCGCATGACAGGGAAAAGGTCGCATAGAAGGCGGTGCGGCGGGGGATCTGTCCCAAGGCTACATTGTCGGTTTTCCGCCTCGGATAATCGAGGTAAGTTGCGCGCGTGCGTCGTGCCGGCGGGGCCCGTCCTCCCTCGATCGGATGGGGCTCGTGCGGCTTGACGCGCATTACGCTGGCGATGAGGAGGCGGTCGTTATGAGTCCAAACGCAGCACCGTTGAGGAAGCGCTCGGCCTGGGCCGCGCTGGAAGAGCACAAGCGGGCCATGGCCGGTCGACACTTGCGCCAACTGTTCGCCGACGATCCCGGGCGTGGGGAGCGTCTCACCGCCGAGTCCGTCGGGGTCTTCCTCGACTACTCCAAGAACCGCATTTCCGACGAGACTCTCGGTTTACTCCTGCAACTGGCCGACGAGTCGGGCTTGCGCGCTCGAATCGATGCGATGTTCCGCGGCGACAAGATCAACATTACCGAGCGGCGCGCGGTCCTCCACGTGGCGCTGCGGGCGCCGCTGGGGACGGCGATCGTGGTCGACGGCAGGAACGTCGTGCCCGACGTCCATGCCGTGCTCGAAAAGATGGCGGACTTTTGCAACCGGGTGCGCAGCGGGGCTTGGAAAGGACATACCGGTAAACGCATCCGCAATATCGTCAACATCGGCATCGGCGGTTCCGATCTCGGCCCGGTGATGGCCTACGAGGCCCTGCGCCATTACAGCGACCGCGGCCTGACCTGCCGCTTCGTCTCCAATGTCGACGGTACCGACTTCGCCGAGGCCACCCGCGATCTCGACGCAACCGAGACGCTCTTCGTCGTGTCGTCGAAAACCTTCACGACCCTCGAAACCATGACCAACGCTCACAGCGCTCGCGATTGGTCACTCGCCGGTCTGGGCGGCGACCCGAAGTCCGTTGCCAGGCATTTCGTCGCCGTTTCGACCAACGGCGCAAAGGTCGCCGAGTTCGGCATCGACACCGCCAACATGTTCGAGTTCTGGGACTGGGTCGGCGGGCGTTACTCGATGGATTCCGCCATCGGCCTGTCGACCATGCTCGCCATCGGTCCCGAACACTTCCGGGCCATGCTCGATGGCTTCCACCAGATGGACGAGCACTTCCGCTCGACCCCGTTCGACCGCAACCTGCCGGTGCTCATGGGCCTCCTGGCGGTTTGGTACAACGACTTCTTCGGTGCGCAGACCGTTGCCGTGCTGCCCTACGAGCAGTACCTCAAGCGCTTCCCTGCCTATCTCCAGCAACTCACGATGGAGAGCAACGGCAAGCACGTTACACTGCAAGGGACGGAGGTCGACTACGACACCGGACCCATATACTGGGGCGAGCCGGGCACCAACGGCCAGCACTCCTTCTACCAGCTCATTCATCAGGGCACGCGCCTGATTCCCGCCGACTTCATCGTCTTTGCGCAGCCGCTGAACCCGCTTGGCCGGCATCATGACATGCTGGTGGCAAACGTCTTCGCTCAGGCCGAAGCCCTGGCGTTCGGGAAGACCCCCGCAGAGGTGAAGGCCGAGGGCACGCCGGACTGGCTGGTACCCCACCGCGTGTTCGCCGGTAACCGGCCGTCCAACGTGATCGTGATGGACCGACTGACTCCCGCCGCGCTCGGGAAACTCGTGGCGCTCTACGAGCACAGCGTGTTTACGCAGGGAGTCGTCTGGGACATCGATTCGTTCGATCAGTGGGGGGTCGAGCTGGGCAAAGTCCTCGCCCAGCGCATCATCCCCGAGCTGGAGAGCCAGGCGGACCCGTCGCTTGCGCATGACAGCTCGACCAATGGACTCATCCGCCGCTACCGGACACTGAAGAAGGCTGCGGTCTCGGCGTAACCGAGACCGTATCGAGGCCCGGGCCGGGAGCTTCCCGGCAGCCCGATCGGATCGCGAGGTGGAGGAAGTCCGATGACGAACGAAGAACTCGATCTACTGTCGATCAACACGATCCGCACACTGTCGATGGACGCGGTGCAACAGGCCAGATCCGGACATCCGGGTACACCGATGGCGCTTGCGCCGCTCGTGTACACGATTTGGAACCGGGTCCTGCGCTTCGATCCGCAGAACCCGATCTGGCCCAATCGCGACCGCTTCGTTCTGTCGAACGGCCACGCCTCGATGCTGCTGTGGTCCGTCCTCTATCTCGCCGGGGTGCAGGCGGTTAACGCGGATTACGAGACCGTGGGCAAACCTTCGGTAACGCTGGACGATATTCGGCGGTTCCGTCAGCTCGACAGCAAGGCGCCCGGGCATCCCGAGTACCATTGGGTCTCCGGCGTAGAGACCACGACCGGCCCGCTTGGACAGGGTATCGCCACCAGCGTCGGCATGGCGATAGCCCAGAAGTGGTTGGCCGCGCGCTACAACCAGCCCGGCTTCGAGATTTTCGACTACTGCATTTACGCCGTGTGCGGCGACGGCTGCCTGATGGAGGGCGTTGGCGCCGAGGCGGCCTCGTTGGCGGGGCATCTCTGCCTCGACAATCTCTGCTGGGTCTACGACAACAACCACATCACCATCGAAGGGCGCACCAGCATCACGTTTACCGAAGACGTGGCCGCGCGTTTCCTCGGGTATGGGTGGAACGTTCTGCGCGTCGGCGATGCCAACGACGTCGACCGCATCCAGCACGCGCTGGAGGTCTTCAGACAGACGCGCGGGCGGCCGACCATCGTCGTTCTCGACAGCCACATCGGCTACGGCGCACCGCACAAGCAGGACACTTCAGCCGCGCACGGCGAGCCGCTAGGCGACGACGAGGTCCGGCTTACCAAGCGCGGTTATGGCTGGCCCGAGGACGCAAAGTTCATGGTGCCCGACGGTGTGCAGGGGCACTTCCGGGCCGGGATCGGTGCGCGCGGTGCCGAACTGCGTTCGGCATGGACAGCGTTGTTCGGGGCATACCGGACCCGGTTTCCCGAGCTGGCGACCGAAATCGAACAGATGCAGCGCCGCGATCTGCCCGCGGGGTGGGATCGCAACTTGCCGGTGTTTCCCGCCGATCCGAAGGGAATGGCCGGACGGGATGCCTCGGGGAAGGTGCTCAACGTTCTGGCTCAGAACGTCCCGTGGCTGCTCGGCGGATCGGCGGACCTCGGACCGTCGAATAAGACGTTGCTGACTTTCTCGGGCGCGGGCGATTTCCAGCCCGATAGCCGCGGTGGCCGGAATCTGCACTTCGGCATCCGCGAGCACGCGATGGCGGCGATCGTAAACGGCCTGTCGTTGTCCAAGCTGCGGGCCTTCGGGGCGACGTTCTTTATCTTCAGCGATTACGCGCGTCCGGCGATTCGGCTCTCGGCACTCATGGAGTTGCCGGCGATCTTCGTCTTTACGCACGACGCCATGGGCGACGGCGAAGACGGGCCGACGCACCAGCCGGTGGAGCAACTGCTGTCGTTGCGGGCGATTCCGGGTTTGACGACGCTGCGGCCGGGCGACGCGAACGAGGTCGTCGAGGCGTACCGTTACGTCATGCAGTTGCGGCACCAACCCGCCGTGCTGGCGCTGTCGCGGCAGCCGTTGCCGACGCTGGACCGGACGAAGTACGCACCGGCGTCGGGCGTGGCGCGGGGTGCGTACGTGCTGGCGGACGCCGCGGGTGGCAGTCCGGAAGTTATCGTCGTTGCTACCGGCAGCGAACTCAGCCTCGCGGTCGAGGCGCACGAGCAACTCGTTGCGGAGGGGGTGCGGTCGCGGGTCGTGTCGATGCCGTCCTGGGAAATCTTCGATCACCAACCGCAGGCGTACCGCGACGAGGTGCTGCCACCGGCGGTCAAGGCCCGCGTCGCGGTGGAGCAGGGGTCGACACTCGGATGGGAGCGCTACGTCGGCGAATCCGGTGCCGTCATCGGCATGAACACCTTCGGCGCCTCGGCGCCATTAAAGGAGTTGCAGCGCAAGTTCGGCTTCGAGCCGGGGAACGTCGTGGCAGCCGCGAGGGCGCAGATCGCCCGCCGGCGGTAAGTTTTGGTCTCGTTCGTGCGCTTGCCGGCATGCGGGACCGCGGAACGGGCGATTGGGGCGCGTGCCTGCCCCTCGCTGCCGTTTCCGGAGGAACCAACAAGAACGACTGCCCACTAGTTCGCTGAAGGGAAGCGCTCGGGAAGGAGGCTGGGTATGGCGGCGAATACTGCGGAGGCGGGACTCGCAGATGCGGCATCGGTAGGCGGCGAGGAGCTCGAGAAGATCCCGGTCGAAGAGGTCCTGTCCCGTCTGGCGGTGCAACCCGACCGCGGCCTCGGCGGTGCGGAAGCCGAGCGGCGTCTGGCGCGTTACGGTCCCAACGCGATCGTCGAGAAGGAGCGGAGTCTCGTCGCCCGGATCCTCGGTTACTTCACCGGTCCGATCGCCTTCATGATCGAAGCTGCGGCCGTGGTCTCGGCGCTGATCGGGCACTGGGACGACTTTGCGATCATCGTCGCCTTACTCCTGTTCAATGCCGGGCTCGAGCTCTGGCAGGATCGCAAGGCGTCGAACGCCCTGGCTGCCCTCAAGAAGGGTCTGGCGCCGGAGGCTACCGCGTTGCGCGACGGTGCGTGGCGAGTCGTGCCGGCGGCGACACTGGTTCCCGGCGACATCGTTAAGATCCGTCTCGGCGTCATTGTGCCAGCAGACCTGCGCATGGTGCGGGGCGAGTACGCCGCTATCGATCAGGCGGCACTGACGGGCGAATCGTTGCCGGTGTCGAAAAAGCCCGGCGACGAGGCCTACTCGGGTAGCGTCGTGAAGCAGGGCGAAATGGAGGGCGTGGTCATCGGCACCGGCGCCAACACGTTCTTCGGCAGAACGGCGACGCTGGTGGCGGGCGCCGGTGCGGTGAGCCACGCGCAGAAGGCGATGTTTCAGATCGGCAACTTCCTCATCGTGGTCGCCCTCGTCCTCGCCATCGTTCTGGTGGGAACCAGGGTTTACCACGACATCGTAATCGCCGACGACTGGAGCGTTGCCGACGCGCTCCGCATTCTGCAATTTGTCCTCGTGCTGCTCGTCGCCTCGATCCCGGTGGCGATGCCGGCGGTCTTTTCGATCACCATGGCGCTCGGCGCGCTCGAGCTGTCGAAGCAAAAAGCTATCGTCTCGAAATTGTCGGCGATCGAGGAGATGGCGGGGGTCGACATTCTGTGTTCGGACAAGACCGGGACGCTCACCAAGAATCAGCTCTCGGTTGCCGAGCCGATCTTGTTCGGCACGGCTGATCCGCAGGAATGCGTTCTGGCCGCTGCGCTGGCGTCGAAAATCGAGGATCGCGATGCCATCGACACGGCGGTCATCGGCGCGTTGCGCGACCAGAGCGTCCTGGCCGGATGGAAGCAGACCGGGTTCGTGCCTTTCGATCCGGTGACCAAGCGCACCGCAGCGACCGTAACCGACCATGTCGGCGCGACCTTCATGGTGACCAAAGGAGCGCCACAGGTGATCGTCGAACTCGCCAGGCCGGCGGCCGACGTCGCGCAGAAGGCCAAAGATGCCGTCGACGCACTGGCGGCCAAGGGCTCGCGGGCGCTCGGCGTTGCCCGCTCGGCTGACGGCGGCGCCACGTGGTCGCTGCTGGGTATCCTGCCGATGTTCGATCCGCCGCGGGACGACTCCAGGGCGACGATCGAGATGGCGAAAGGGAAGGGCGTCCGTATCAAGATGATCACCGGCGACGATACGGCCATCGCGATCGAGACGGCCCGGCAACTGGGTATGGGAACGCGGATCGTGGCGGCTGCGGATGCCTTCCCGAAGGACCTCGACCCGAACAACGTGCCGCCGGCGGTGGTCGACGCGATCGAGAAGGCGGACGGGTTCGCCCGGGTGTTCCCGGAACACAAGTACGCCATCGTCAAGGCGCTGCAGGCGCGCGGTCATATCGTGGCGATGACGGGTGACGGCGTTAACGACGCGCCGGCGCTCAAGCAGGCCGACTGCGGCACCGCGGTGGCCGGCGCGACCGACGCCGCGCGCGGCGCCGCCGCATTGATACTCACCGCGCCCGGTCTCTCGGTGATCAACAGCGCCATCGACGAAGCGCGACGCATATTCGGCAGGATCACGAGCTACACGCTCTATCGCGTTGCCCTGACCACGGACATCATGTTCCTGGTCGTTCTCGCGACCGTGCTGCTCCAGTTCACGCCGCTCACGGCCATCATGATCGTTATCATGTCGCTGCTCGACGACTTGCCGATCATGACCATCGCCTACGACAACACTCCGGTGAGCCCGACGCCGATTCGCTGGCAGATGCCGCGAATTCTTGGCGTGTCGGCGATCCTCGGTCTGTTCTCGGTTGCCGAGTCGTTTGGCTTGCTGCTCATGGGCATCCGGACCCTGGCGTACCCTCACCTACAGGAATACTTCGGTCTGGCGACGCAAGCCCAGCTTCAGACGGTGATGTTCCTCCAACTCGTGGCGGGTGGTCATCTGTTGCTCTTCGTTACGCGAACGGAGCGCTGGTTCTTCCTGCCGCCGTATCCGGCGGCGCCGCTGTTTCTCGCGATCTTGCTGACTCAGACCGTGGCGGTCGCGATGTGCGCCCTTGGGTGGCTGGTGGAGCCGATTCCGTGGCGTCTCGTCGGCTGGGTGTGGGTGTACAACATCGTCTGGATGTTCGTGCTGGGCGCGGTGCGGATCGTTACCGAGCGCTTCGCCGTCTATCGCACGGTGCGCCACGTCAAGAGCACGGCGCTGGTGAACCGGTCGTTGCAGGCGCATCCGGCGTGAGAGGGCGCGGGCTACCTTGGGTACGCCCGCGGGCAGATCGCGCCCGCTGCGGGGCAGGAATCCGTGTTCTCGGACAGTCCGCCGGAGGATACTCGGCTTCCGCTCTCGTGTGCGGATGCGCGGTAGCCTTACCGTCGCGTCGCTGTGGCCGGGGTCGGGATCGGCGGCGGCAGCTGGCGTAGCGCCGTGGCGATTTCGCCGCTGAGCTCGCCGAGGAGCGTACTCATGACCGCGACGGCTGCCGGGGTGTCGTTCGGGGACACGGCCCCCGTAAGGGCGGTCTCCCGGAGCATGACGTAGCGGTTCTGGCGAGCGTCCTTGATCGCCCAGCGCGCCAGCAGTTGCGCCTGACCGGAGGTGTCCGTGTCGAAGTGATTGAAGCCGATTTCCACCTGATAGGTAACGTCAGCGTCGCGCGGCCAGGGGAAGAGGACGACCCTGGCCGTTCCGAGCAGGTTGGCCAGGTCTTGTTGGAGCACGGCGGCGACGTTGGTGGGAAGCTGCTCCGCCCAGAGATCGGTTTCGCCATAGCGGACTTCGGTCGGCGAGATGCGGATGGCGATCTCGTTGCGATCGAGGTAGGCCGGCAAGGTGACCGGACCGAGACCGTAGACGACGACGGGCCCGCGCGCGGTCGGAGCGCCGCCGGAATCCATCGGGGTGCCTTGCACTGCCGTCAGCGTAAAGAAGCGGTTGTGGGTCTCTACCGGCGCCAGAATGGAACAACCGGCGATCACCAGACCCAAGGCGAGAAACGTCGGATTGTGGCGCATAGCGTACCTCACCTCGTCTAGTCTTTCGATGCGCCGTCGGCGGCGCGCCCGCGCACCAGTGCGCTTGGATTACGTTCGAGGTAGTCGGCCAGCAGGCGCACCGAACGGGAGGCGTTGCGGAATTCCTCGAGAGTGGCGAGGAGTTCGA
Source organism: Candidatus Binatia bacterium (assembly GCA_023150935.1). Taxonomy (NCBI): domain Bacteria; phylum Candidatus Binatota; class Binatia (SeqCode); species Binatia bacterium. The sequence goes on from JAKLJW010000037.1 coordinate 15,936, forward strand.
CCACCAGCGGCGCGCTGGGGTCGACCATATGGTCGAGCCGCGCCAGGGTCTCTCGCGCCCGATCCAGCGTTGCCGTCGTGACATCGGCGGTGGCGCCGATGTTCTTGACGAGGGGGGCGACGCCGCGATCGATATTGGCCATGGTCTCGCGAGCGGTACGGAGCGCGTCGTTCACGTTGGTCACCGTCGCGGGCAGCGCGGCGATCGTTTGCTGCAGCCCCGGAGCTTGCAGCAGGGCGTTGACGCTGTCTGCCGCGCTCGTGGCCGACGCTACAAGCTTGTCGATTTCGAGGTCTTCGATCTTCCTGACCAGCTCCTCGGCGGCCGATTGTACCAGCTCCAGTTGGGTCGGGATCGTGGGAATCTCCTGCGGCGAGCCGTCGGGCGGCAACATGAAGGTGGCCGGTGCGTCGGGGTGGAAGTCGAGCTGCACGGCGAGCAGGCCGGTCACGAAACTCTGCGCAATCAATTGCGCGCGCAGGCCGAGATCGATCAGCTTCTTCATCGATTCGCGATCGAGTCCGGCGCGGGCACCCTCGGCGCTCAACTGATCGTTGTCGATCTCGATGATCACCGGGATACGAATCCCTTTCGCAATCAGTTCGGGAGTGAGGTTGGCGGTTTCGTTGCCGAGACGTATGCTGACATCCTGCACATCGCCGATCTTCACGCCCTTGAAGACGACCGGTGCGCCGACCGCGAGGCCGTTGACGTCGCCGGTGAAAAAACACACGAAGCTGGTGCTCTGTTTGAAGAACTTGCCGGAGCCGAAGACGATCAACCCGGCCACCGCGAGAGCGACCGCCCCGATGACGAAGACCCCGATCGCTACCGGGTTGGCTCTATTCCCCATGCGCTCCCTCCGGCTTGCCGTTGGCTGCGCCCCGCGTGAGGAAGCGGCGCACGTTGACGTTGGGCGAATGCAGCAATTCCTGCGGCGGACCAAGTCCTGTCATGGTACGGGTCTCCACGTCCAGATACGCGCAATTGGTCGCGATAGCGAAGATGCTCGGCAACTCGTGGGTGACGACAACGATGGTGGCGCCGAGGTTGTCGCGGAGCTCGAGAATGAGATCGTCGAGGAGCTTCGAGCTGACGGGGTCGAGGCCGGCAGAAGGCTCGTCGAAGAAGAGGATGTCCGGATCCAGCGCCATGGCCCGGGCAAGGCCGGCGCGCTTCTGCATGCCGCCGCTGATCTGCGACGGGTAGAAGTCCTCGAAACCCTTCAGGCCGACCAGCGCGAGCTTGAGCGCGGCAACCTCGCGAATCTGAGCCGGCGTCAGGTCGGTATACTCGCCGAGGGGCAGGCCGACGTTTTCCGCGAGGGTCATGGAACTCCACAGAGCGCCGCTCTGGTAGAGAACTCCGAAGCGGCGCAGCATTTCCTGGCGGCGGTCGGGCGAGGCGGCGGTGAAGTTCTCGCTGCCGTACCAGATCTCGCCCGCGGCTGGCTGGTTGAGTCCGATCAGATGGCGCAGCAAGGTGCTCTTGCCGCAGCCGCTGCCGCCCATGATGACGAAGACGTCGTTGCGCCTGACCGCAAAAGTCAGGTCACGCATGAGCACGAAGCTCCCATAAGCCATCGTCAGATCGCGCACGACGATATGCGCGTCGGATGCGGTGGGCGATTGGGGCATCGGCGGCGGCTCACAACCCGAGGACGTAGAAGACCACTGCAAACACCCCGCAGGCGCTGACGATTGCGACGATGCCGGTGACCACGGCGCTGGTGGCGGCATCGCCGACTGCAGAAGAGCTGTTGCCGCACTGCATGCCGCGCAGGCAGCCGGCGATGGCGACCAGTACGCCGTACACCGACGCCTTGAAGACCCCACCGACCAGGTCGCCGATCTGCACCGCGCCGGCGGTCTGGTCGTAATAGACGCGCATCGGCAGGTCGAGCATCGTGACGCCGACGGCGGCGCCGCCCAGGATGCCCATGAGGTCGGAGTAGAGGCAGAGCAGCGGCATCATCAGGCAGAGCGCAATCATGCGCGGCAGGACGAGAAAGTCGAGGGGCGAGATGCCCATCGTGGAGAGGGCGTCGATTTCCTGGGTGACTTTCATCGTGCCGAGCTGGGCGGCGTAGGCCGCGCCTGTGCGTCCGGCCATGACGATACCGGTCATCATCGCGCCCATTTCCCGCACCATGGCGATGCCGACCAGGTTGGCGACGTAGATCGCGGCGCCGAACTGCTGCAATTGCACCGCACCGACGAAAGCGAGAATCAGACCGACGAGGAAACTGATGAGCGTGATGATGCCCAGCGCCTGCGCACCGGCCTGTTGAATCAGAAGGGCAAGATCGACCATGCGGAAGCGGGCCTTGCCGCGAACCAGGCGGCCGAGCGCCTGCGCGATCTCGCCCACGAAAGCCAGCATCGCCACGACGGGTTCGCGAGCGTTGAGCACGCGAAGGCCGACCCGTGCCAGCCACGACGGGCGCGCCCCGTCCTGACGCGCCCCCTTGCGTTCGGGCACGGCCTCCGCGAGCGCAAGCAGCCGGCGCAGGCCGGACGGCAGACTGTCGCGGTCGACCGTCGTGTTGTGCTCGGCGCAAAGCGCACTCACGGCGGTGAGGAACGTCAGCAGGCTGCTGTCCCACGCCGAGAGTTGGGCGGTGTCGAAGGTGACCCGCTTCGGCGTTGTGGAAGCGAGTTCGCGCCGCACGGTGTCCGCGTCGGGCATGGTGCGCTGCAGGTGCCACGGCCCCGCCAGGCGAATGGTGAGCGTGGCGTCGCCGGCACGGCTCAGGGTGAGCTCGGGCTGGTCCATTTCAGTCAAGGAAGCTGTGTGACGCAATTGGGCCGGCGATTCAAGCGACATGTGGTCCTTTCACCTGGCCGCCCGCGACGACTATTCTCCGGACACCTGAATGTAAGAGCGCACCGAGACGACCCCCGCAACCGCCCGTGCGTCGTCGATGAACTTCCGCGCCGTCGCCGAGTCGTCCACGACACCGATGAGCGCAACGTGGCCCCCATAAGCTACCGCGGATACCTGACTCGACTGGAGGCTCGGGTCCCCCACGAAGGCAGCCTTGATCCTGGCTTCGATCGCCATGTCGTCGGTGACCGAACGTTCCGATCGCACGAAGAACGTCTCGACGCGGACCACCTGTTCCGTGGATCTCGCGATCCGTACTGCCTCCTTGCCGGCGGCCCCTCCCGGCGGCACCACGCCGGTGAGCACCACGACGCCACGGCGACTGAACACCTTGATGCTGCCGGTGCCCGACACCGGAGACGCCAGGAGAGCCGCCTTGATCTTCGCCTCGATCTCGCTGTCATCGACCTGCGTGCCAACCGTGCGTCGATCGGTGGCGGCGTCGTAGGTCCGGTACGCGACTGAGGCGGCGGTGACATAGGGGTTGCAGCCGGCGCCAGCCGCGGCGAGTGCAAGTGCCTTCAACGCGAACACCCGAACCGATATCTTCGGTGTCGCCATGTCGTTCGCCCTCCACAAGCGGCATGCCGTGCGGTCGACCGCGCGGTCGGGGACGTGTCCGGAAATCGCCTTGCGTGACGCTCTTAGTGCCATACTTCCTGGCGGGTTGCCATCGGACTCGTTGTGGTGAGATGAATATGGTGTGCGCGTGCGCGACGAACGACACGCCCGGCCGTGGGCCTGGCTGCTGCGGGGCACCACGGGGCGCGACCTGCTCCTGGGGCGGTTTACTGGCCTGACCGTCGTTCTGGTCGTCATCTTCTTCGCCGCTGCGATTTCCGAACGCAGCCGCGTGCACGTGGTGATGATCGACATCGGGCTGTCGGCCATGCTGGGGCTCTCGATCTGGACCGTGGGACCGCGGCTGCGCGTGCTGGCGTGGGCGCTGGCTCTTCCGACGTTCCTCGGCCAGTGGGCGCTGACGGTAACGGCACCGGTGGCCGCGCAACAGGCCGTACTGGCGATGACGACGCTGTTTCTGGGTTTCGTCGCCGTGGTCGTCCTCGGCGAAGTGCTGGCGGACGAGGCCGTTACGGTCGATACGATCATGGGTGCGGTTGCCGTCTACTTCCTTCTGGGGTTGATCTTCGGCTGCGCGTACGCGTGGGTGGCGATTGGCAATCCCGCGGCGTTTTCCATTTCGGCGGCGCTGCAGGAACACGCGGGGTCCGAGGACCGCTTTTCACCGTTGCCGCCGCTGATGCAGTACTACAGCTTCGTGACCCTCTCGACGGTGGGCTTCGGCGACATCACGCCGGTCAGTCCGGTGGTGCGCTCGCTGTCGATGATCGAGGCGTTCACGGGCCAGCTCTATCTGGCGGTGCTGGTAGCGCGGCTCGTCGGGATTCACGGGGCGCGGAGCCGATCGGGCCAATGACCGTACGCGCGTCGCGCGGAGGCGATCGGACAAGGGACGGAGATCGCATCGTGGGTTGCATCCACACGACGGAGTATGATTGACGAGGAGAAGGCGGCACCGCGATGCACTTCCACGACGTTGCCCCGTGGGCACACAACCATAACTACCTGACCGCGGCGCACGTTCGTAGCGAGCGTCGGACGTGGCAGGTGATTGCCCTGACCGGGGCGATGATGGTCGTGGAAATTGCCGCCGGGTCGGTTTTTCACTCGATGGCGTTGCTCGCCGATGGCTGGCACATGGCAAGCCATACCTCGGCGCTCGGCATCGCTGCGTTTGCCTACGCATTCGCGCGGCGCCACGTCGACGACCCGCGTTATTCGTTCGGCACCTGGAAGGTGAGCGTCCTCGGCGGGTTCGCCAGCGCCGTTGTTCTCGCGGTGATCGCCCTGCTGATCGCATGGGAAGCCGGCGGGCGTCTGTGGGCGCCGCAAAGCATCGGCTTCAACGAGGCGATTCTTGTGGCGGTGCTCGGCCTCGGGGTGAATGTCGCCTCGGCGTATCTATTGAGGGAAGACGGCGCGAGGGAAGATGGCGCAGCGGATGAGGTGGACGGCGGTGGCCACGGCAGCCACGACCGGCTGTACTCGCCCCCAGCTCTCAGACCCTCAGAACCTCAAGCCCTCAAGCCCTCAAGCCCTCAAGCCGTCCGGACCCCAGCCCCCCACGCCCATTCCCACGACCACAACCTGCGTGCCGCCTATCTGCATGTTCTTGCCGACGCGCTCACTTCCGTGTTGGCTATCGCGGCGCTCCTGGGCGGCAAGTTCGCCGGCTGGGTATGGATGGACCCGGCTGTAGGTTTGATTGGCGCGGTCATCATCGGCCGCTGGTCGTTCGGCCTGTTGGGCGATACGTCACGGGTGCTGCTGGATGGCGACGTCGAACCGACCACGGCGCGCGCGGTGCGCGATGCCATCGAGGCCGACGGTCAGACCCGCGTCGCCGACGTGCACCTGTGGCGAGTCGGCCCGCGCGACCTGTCGGCCATCGTGTCCGTCGTAACGCACGATCCGCAGATTCCGGATCACTACAAGGCCGCCCTCGCGCGACGTTTCGCGTTCCGCCACGTGACGGTAGAGGTCAATGTCTGCCCGAGCGAGGAGTGCGGCCCAGAGGCGGGTGGATCTCAACCGCGCCGGCAGTAACTGTCACGGCCTGGCAGCAGCCCTGCCGCCGGACGTAACGCCCCAATATCGGACCTCCGATCTCTGCTCTGGTGAACCTGATTCCGGTCGGTTTCACCGCCGGCTTTTCTTCGAGCAGCGGTTCATTGCGGAGTTGAAAGCCGAGGGATGACGGAACACGGAGCACGGACTCGGAACTTGAAGACACGGGGTCTTTTCTGTTCTCCGCGATCCGTGTTCGGTCGGCATCTTCAACCGGCTGCTAATCCCAAGGCCGCCGCCGCGGGAATGCCAGGGTGAGCGGAAAGCGCACGGTGGTCTGCGGCGCCACCGGCGCACGCTGCCGCTGTTAGGCACCCCAATCTCACGCTGTCGCTCGCTGTTCCCGTCGGCCTGTCGCGTCGGGAGGGGCCACTCGAGTGTGTCGATCACTTGCCGGGGCGGATCCGCGTGATCTTCGACCCCTGGATGCCGACGCCGCCCATCAGACCCTTCTGGTTGAAGATGAAGGCGTAGATATCGTGCTGGATCGACGTTGTCGTCAGCGACTTCGCCATGCCGGCGTCGACGACGACGACGCTGGGGCCGGTGCCGATCTCCCAGCCGCCACTCTGGTCGAGGTGGTCGAGCGCGGACTCGGTCATGAAGAATAGCGCGTACCCGAATTGTTGGGCTCCCGCCTGGAAGCCGTACGAGACCGCGGCCGTGTTATAGTAGCCGATGGTCTTGTTGCCCTTGCGGAGCGCGCCGTTGCCGCCCTGGCCACCGATCATGAAGCCCGCTTTCCACACACTCGGGAAGACGAGAATGGCCTTCGCCTTCTGACCGAGCGTTTTCGCGGCGGGATCGCTGGCGTACAAGATCTTCAGAGCGGCCGTCACCTCGGTGTCGATGGCCGACGCGCTGGCTGCGCCGGCGGTGCGGGACGGTATCGCGATCGCGCCGAACAGAAGGACAAACCCAAGCACCGCAATTCTGGTTCGCATCTCCGCATCCTTTCGCTACGTGGTCCCGTTGCTGCCCCTCCGAGCCCTCGGGAGGAGAGCCGCGAAGATCCGACCCGCCGCACCGACTGTACGCTCCGCACAAACGAGTAGTCAACGGGGCCGGTAGCGCCCTCGAGTTCAGGCTTGGCGTTCCCGGCCGCGGAGTGTAGACAGTCGATATGCGACGGACGCCGCTGACGCGGACCCTGTTGGCGGCACTCCGGAGTTCCTGCCTGACCCTGCTGGTGTGTCTGGCCGGCAGCCCGATCGGCTGTGGCACCTACCGTCCGGTCAATCACCCGTTGACACGTTGGGATCCGACCTACGGATATCGGCCGACGCGGGTGCAGGCGGAGCGTCCGATGGGCGATGTGCTACTGATCCTGGCCTTCTCGGGCGGCGGGACGCGCGCCGCGGCCCTCTCGTACGGCGTGCTGCAAGAGTTGCGGGACACGCAGATTGCAGTGGATGGGAAGCCACGGCGGCTCCTGGACGAGGTTGACCTCATCACGGCCGTCTCCGGCGGCAGCTTCACCGCGGCGTACTACGCATTGCGCGGCGACCGGGTGTTCGTCGACTTCGAGGAGCGTTTCCTGCGCCGCAACATCCAGCGCACGCTCATTCTCGATTTGCTCCGCCCCAAGAGCTGGTTTCTGCTCGCGAGCTCCGCGTTCGACCGCAGCGAGCTGGCGATCGAGCGCTATGATCGCGAGATTGTCGAAGGGGCGACCTTTGCCGATATCGAGGCCGCCCGCGGCCCGCTGGTACACATCAACGCCACCGACCTGACGACGGGTAGTGCCTTCACCTTCGTCCAGCCCCAGTTCGACCAGATCTGCTCGGATCTGTCGTCGTTCCCGGTCGCGCGCGCCGTCGCCGCTTCGTCGGCCGTTCCGGGCATCTTTTCCCCAATCCCGCTGCGGAACTATGCGGGGCAGTGCGGCTACCAACCGCCGCGTTGGGTCGCCGCGGCCATCGCCAATCGCGAGGCCTCCGTGCGTCGGTACACCATCGCTCGCACCGCGGCGCGTTACGCCGACCCGGCGTTCGAATACCTGCATCTCCTCGACGGTGGCATCGCCGACAATCTCGGGCTGCGCGGGCCGATCAACACCGTTCTCCTCACTGGCGGGCTGCGCCGGCGATTCGAGTATCTCGGCGCGGCGCGCCCCCGGCGGATCGCGATGATCGTCGTGAACGCAGAAGTGCATCCGACGCCGAAGTTCGCCCGTTCGCCGGCCTCGCCCTCGATGGGGCAGGTGCTGGGCGCGATCAGCGATGTGCAGATCTACAGCTACAATTTCGAGACCCTGGAGCTGGCACGCGACAGCCTGGAGCGCTGGGTTCGCGAGCTGTCCCCCGACGGCGCCGAAAAGCCCGTGCGGCTTTCCTTCGTCGAAGTGGCCTTTCACCAGATCCTTGATCCCGCCGATGCCGCCTACCTCAACGAGCTCCCGACCACGTTCGCCCTGTCCGACGAGCAGGTGGACCGGCTGATCGCGGCCGGCCGCATCCTGCTGCGGCAGTCGCCCGCGTTTCAAGATCTCCTCGCCGACCTCGGAGCCCGTTCAGCGCCGTGAACGACGCGCCTTGACGACCGCCTTCCTCAAGGCCGCCTGTGCCTTCGGCGCCAGCCTGGCGGCCCGCGGATAGTGGCGCTCGATCGCCGGTACATCGATCCGGTCCGCCCTCGTGTGGATGTGCCAAAGCTCCATGATGCGGATAGAATCTTCCTGCGTAACTTCTTTGCGTTTTGCGAACGTGCTTGTCGCTGTCATGCGGCCTCGGCGTACAGGCTAGGGTAGGCGACCTCCCGGAGCTTGATCGCGGCCGCCATCACCCGGCGACCGTTGTGGGAAACCCGCCAGCGACGGGAACGCGGGATCTTCGCAATCAGCTGGTGGATGTGCAGCCGACGTAACAGCCGGGTGACCTGACCAGACTGCCTGGCCGCCTCGGCGGCGAGCGGGAAGCCGACGCGCACCAGATGCTCACGCAGCTCGCGATTGGTGAAGCCGTGTAACGTGTGCTCGCCGCTCATCAGGACCTCGAAGAGCGTGCGCTCCTGGCGAGCCACCGGATTGAAGGGGCGCACCGTGCGGCCATCGGCGGTGGCGTCGCACGCGCCGGCGGATGCGAAACTCCTCCGGGTCGTTGATCACGGTCTCGACCCGCAGCACCACGCCTTCCTTGTTGTACAGCTTCATCCAGTTGCGATTCATCCGATGTTTCACCCGCCGCCCCGGCAACCGCTTGGGCATCTGGCCGAAGTCCAGCTGGTCGGTCACCACATCGCCCTGGAAGTTGCCATTGAGCTTGCGCCCGAGAAAGCTCAGCACGTCGTGCGCCTCGAAGTACAGCGTGCCGTAGTTGAGCAGTCGCGGCATCAACTCCGCGAGGGTCTGGTGGCTGCGGAACAGCACGTCGGTGGAGTATTCGGCCTGGGCCGTCACCCAGTAGTACTGCATCGGTGCCAGCAGGTCGCGCAGCAGGGGATTGACCTGCCGGGCGTAGCGCCCGAGCACGCGCACCCAGTCGACGCTGGCAAACCCGTCGGCAAGTTCCTGCGCCCGATCGAAATCGCTGACGTGCACGAAGACATTGTCGTGCTTGCGGTAGGCAATGCCGTGGCGATCGAGGCGGCGGGCCAGCCACTCGTGGCCGTTGACGTGGACCTGGAGCGGAAACGGAAACCATGTCTGCACCTTGACGTGGATCAGCCCGAGTTGGCGGTCGACGAAGTAGAAGTGGATGTGCAGGCATTTGCGCCAGGCGGGTTGCACGAACGGGTGCGCCTCCTTCCAGACCAGCGAGAACGTCCGGCACAGTCTGACGAGACACCCACCCGCGAGGAGAAAGACGGGACACCCCAGCCACGGCCGTGTGTGCAGGGGGGTCGGGTGCGATCTGCAAGCTGCACCCCACTTACCGCGCATCCTCTACACAATACTTTACTGATCTCTTTACATTGATCGTGCCGACGGGCATGCTCGCGCCCATGCCCGTGCCCCGCTCCCGTCAGGTGAGTCTCGACGCCACCCCCTACTACCACTGCATCAGCCGCTGCGTCCGCCGTGCGTTCCTGTGTGGCGCGGACCCGCTCACCGGCACAAGCTTCGATCACCGCCGCGGATGGATCGTCGAGCGGCTGCGCGAGCTCACCACCATCTTCGCCATCGACGTCTGTGCCTACGGGCTCATGAGTAACCACTTCCATGTCGTGCTTCGGGTCGACCGCGGACGGGCGAACGCCTGGAGCGACGCCGAGGTCGCAGCGCGCTATGGCTGCCTGTTTCCACGTACCGTCCGGCAGGCGGAGCACTTCAACGAGTCGGCCCGGAGCGCCGCCCTGGCGCGCTGGCGGTGCCGCCTGGCGGACCTCAGCTGGTTCATGCGCTGTCTCAACGAGTGGATCGCCCGCCGGGCCAATGCCGAGGATCGATGCACCGGGCGGTTCTGGGAGGGGCGGTTCCGCTCGCAGGCACTACTCGATACGGGAGCGCTGCTGACCTGTATGGCCTACGTCGACCTCAACCCGGTGCGAGCCCGGGTGGCGGTCACCATCGAGGGCTGCGACTGGACGTCGATTCAGGCGCGGGTGGCGGCGGGCCGGCAGGCGACGACGGTCCCGCCCGGGCTGGTCCCGTTCGCCGACCAGCCCACGGGCGGCGTCGAGCCTGTGCCCATGGGGTTTACCGACTATGTCGAGGTGCTGCGCTGGACTGTGACGGCACTGACGGCAGCCACCGGGCAGGCGGCGGCGGAGCCCGCCAGCATGGCGGCGACACTCGCACGCGCGGGTCTGGCCCCGCCCCGATTCGTGCAGGGCGTATCCACGTTTGCCCGGACGTTTTTCACCATGGTCGGGCACGTGCACCTGATCGACCTCGAAAGCCGGCGGCGCGGCTATCGGCGGCGGCCGGGGATCGGAGCCGCGCGGCGCCTCTACGGAGCCCGCGTCGCGTAGCGTCGGCACGCTCTCGGTCAGACCGTTCCCCGGCACAGGTCACCGGTCCCGCCGCCGGCGGCATCGCCGGACAGCCCTCCGTACCCTCCCAGCAGGCCGCCAACCCACAGCCCCGGCGAGATCACCGCCAACCATCCGCCGCCCCTCGGCCCGGCACTCACGCCCGACCGCCACCCTTTTCCCCTACCGGCCCCAGCGCGCCAGCCCTGAACAAGTGGATGTCTCGTCAATTCCCACTGAACAAGTGGATGTCTCGTCAATTCCCCGTCAATTCCGTGGATGTCTCGTCAATTCCCACGTCAATTCCCAGCTTGCTCTTGTCGTCACCGGTTCGGGCCAGTATGGATAGGGCATGCGGACTACCGTTGATGCCGTCTACGAGAACGGAAAGCTTGTGCTCCCCACGCCGCTGTCGTTGCCGGAACGATCGCACGTGCGCGTGACGATCGAGTCCGGTGACACGGAGCGCGAAGCATGGTTGCAGCTTTCCGAGAAGGTCTTGACGAAAGTGTGGGACAACGAAGCCGACGACGTCTTCAATGAGCTGCTCTCGAAATGACGTCGTTCTCCTGCCGATTCCGTTCTCGGACTTGACCAGCCGCAAGGTTCGTCCCGCCATTGTCGTTGGCCGGAAAGGTGGAGACCTTTTCCTTGTGCCGATTACCTCGCAGCTTTCCAATAGCGACTTGGCGCTGAGGGAATGGCGCACCGCAGGGCTCAATGTCCCGTGCGGCATCAAAGCGCAAATCGCTACCGTGGAAGAACGATTAGTTGTGAAGACGGTTGGGACCTTGGGCGCGGCTGACCGGCAAACGCTGGACGAACGGTTGCGATCCTGGTTGCACCTGTGAGTGTCGTGGCTGGAGCGCACCAACTGTAACGCTGCCGCTGACCGGTCTACTCGAAGGCCGTATAAGTGGTCCGTCTGGGATTTTCGCGCGACCGGTCGAAGGGGTGGGAACCTCTGAGTATGGGTCTTATGTCAATTGCCCCGTTTGTGCGGGCTATCCATAGTGAACATCTTCTTTCCGGTCATCGGAACGTTGATCGTGCGGAAGTTCGGGCAGGGGATAGCTCAACTCGTCCTGTGCCTGTTCGCTGGCATGCTGATTCTGACCGGCATCGGCGCCATCATCGGCATTCCGCTGGCGGTAGCGGTCTGGGTGTGGGCGATCGTAAGCGCCGCGACGGCAACGGAACAGCCGGTGCAGGTTGTGGTCGTACAGCGGGACGGCCGTGCGTGAACTACCGGGCAGAGCGCCTTGGCGGGACGCCTCCAGGATTTCCGCGCCGTCCTGTTCAACGCCCACGAGGTTGAGTACCTGGTGGTCGGCTTGATCGCGGCGGGCTTTGCCTCGTGGTACAACCCCACTTGCAATGACCGACCGCAGTGGCGACTGGCTGGCGCAGGCGCGGCGCGACCTTGAACAGGCGGAGGATTCGCGCCAGGCGGCGCGCCACGAATGGGCCTGCTTCGCGGCGCAACAGGCCGCCGAGAAGGCCGTCAAAGCTCTGCACCTCAGCCGCGACCAGGAGGCGTGGGGACACGTCGTCGCGAAGCTCCTGCACGAACTGCCGACCGATATCGCGCCGCCGACCGACCTGATCGACAAGGCCCATGTGCTGGACGGGTTCTACATTCCCGCGCGCTACCCCAACGGCCATCCGGAAGGGGCGCCGGGCGACAACTACGGCGCCCTGCAGAGCGCCCAGGCGATCGAATATGCCCGTGAGATCGTTGCGTTCGTCGATTCTCACATGGCCCAACCGTGCCGCGGTTGAGCGCGCCGTGCGGGACTGGGCCGCCGCGGCCGCGGCGGCGCACCCGGAAACCGTCCGCATTGGCTGCTTCGGCTCCTACGCCCGCGGCGACGCCGGTGTCGGTAGCGACGTCGACCTCATCGTCATCGTCGACCATACCGGTGAGCCGTTCGCATCCCGCGCTCGCCACTGGGACGCTACGATGCTCCCCGTGCCCGCCGACGTGCTCGTGTACACGAGCGCGGAATGGGAGGCGATCCGCTCCCGCCGGTTCGGGGCCACCGTCGGCCGGGAGGTGGTCTGGGTCTACGAACGCCGCAGCGGGTGAGTCCCGCCCACCGTGACTTCGCGGTGTCACGCGGGTCGGACCACGACAACCTGCGGTAATCCCTGGCTTTCGGTGATCAGATCAGGCCGATTTCACGTCCATCGCGTCGTTTTCGAAGGCAAAACCGGGGCGCGGTGCGCCGCGGCCAGCCGCTCGACCTCGATGCGCAGCGCCTCCGCCAGCGCCGGCCGATCGCCGATGCCATAGCGCCGTCGCGACCGCTGGATCTCGTGTAGCCCGCGACCTCCCACTGCGCCGGATGGGCGACGGCCCCTGCCCGGACCATGTTCAGGTCGATCCACACCAGACACCGCCGCCACACCCGGCGGTCACGCGCGAACCGCGGCAAGAACTGCCGGCTGCGACACCGATGCGTGAGGTGCCAGACTTAGCCGCCGAGGTAAGTGCGCGAAGCGCGCGGCATGGCGACCCGCCCTTACCCGCTCGATTCCGAGGCAAACAACGAGTTCATGGGCCGGCATTTGCAACTGGAATAAGCAACTTGTCAAATGACTATCCTTACATGCAGAGGTCCGACCCGCGCGAGGAGTACAGTCGGAAGACGCGCGAGCTGAGGTTTCGAGACTTCGGCTGCCACTCCGTACTCGTACTCGTTCACGTACTCGTACACGGCCACTTCCTCGTGGGCGTGCAATCGCCCGTGGTCCAATTTCATCGCCGCGTGGCCTCAGTCCGTGTACGAGTACGTGTACCGCTTCGCTGAGTACGTGTACGGAGTGGAAGCCGAACTCCTCGATCGTGATCTCGCCGGCCGAAGTGAAGGAATAGGCGAATGAACCGGCTTGGAACGGGCTTCCTGCTGCGCTTAGCGTGGCATTTTCGGGGACAGAAATGCGGCTTCACGCCAACGGGCACCGATCGCCACAGGGAGGTGGGTGACCGCTGGGCCCGCGGTTGGGCCTTCCCCCGTGGGACGAGCGTCGCTGGCTTGCCTGTCGGATATGGCGACAGCGGGAGCCGTTACTCGCCGCCGGCGAGCAGAATGCGCTCGATCAACTGGGGGTGATACCACGTGCCGGCGCCGACGATGTGCTCGATCACTGGGCGGAGCCGGGGGAGCAGGCCGCGCTCCTTTGCCAGCAGCAACAGGCCCAGGCTTCCGGTGACGGAGAGACCCGCGACCAAGGCGGCCTGGCGGGCCTTGGTTTCGTCGACGCAGACGCGGGGGATGCCCTGCTCGAGGGCCAGCTGGATGACGGCTGCTTCCGCGTCGTCCATGGTCGCGCGTGCGACCGGGTCGAGGGGACGGCCGAGGTTGACGACCAGCAGCCAGGTTGGCCGAATCGGTGCCGGGCCGGTCTGCGCCCCTGTGTCCAACTCGGCGCGCACCTGCGGCGGACAGACGATTTCGAAGCCCAGCCCCGCGGCGACGTCGAGCACGCCGCCGCGGGCAAGGTCTGGTGGCCGGTTGGCTGGCATGTAGTTCCGCTCACGGAAGCCGTCTGCGGTGCCGGCCTGGTGTTCGTTGGGCGCCGCGCTCATTTCCGCTCCAGGTGCTCGTACAGGATCCGCCTCACCTCTTCGATGGTCTGCGGGGTCCCTTGCGTCGAATGCCCCGACCGTACGATCAGCTCGGAGGCGACACCGTCGATGTGCGCGCTCGAATACGCGACCACGCCGTCGTCGCCGTCCTCCGGCGGTCCGTCGCCCTGTACGGCGACGATCGAATGCGCCGTCACGCCGGGGGCGATCGGGAGAGGCGCGAGGGTCTGGATGAACGGCTGCGCCCCGTCCATGTTGTCGATCGCCGTCGGCACGCCTACGGCGGTCCGCGCTGCACCGCTCGGGTTGAGCTTGACCACTTCGACGCCCACCTTCGTCAGCGTCGCCGGGAAGCTCACCAGCCGGCGCGCGACTTTGCCAAGCACGTTCTCGGCCAGGAAGCTGCCGCGGTGCGGCGTGGCAATGAAAACCACCTCGGTCACGAACGGCAGCGGCTCGACGAACATGCTACGGCGCAACAGGTCCTTCGTTTCCGGAGAGAGATCCGCTCGTTCGAAGGGTACATCGATGCTCGCATCCCAGAAACGCGTGCCGCTGCTCACGACCGTCATCTTGGTGAGCAACCCACCCTGGCTGTGCCCGATGAGCACCATCCGGCGGAGCGCCGGGTCCGAGCCGGTGGGATCCATCGTGGCAACGACGCGCTGCAGCGCTTCGCGCAGGCGCATGGCCGAGTACGGCACGGGGTTGCCGGTGTTGTAGAGGAAGAACCAGAATTGGTAGCGTTGCCCGAGGACCGGGTCGTTCATCAGCTCGTTGGCCATCTCGGCCCAGCGCACGGGGCTCGACGCTGTGCCATGCACGAACACCACGGGAATGCGGCCGCGGCGGTACGGGTACAGCAGGAACAAATTGTCTTCGCGCTCGACGAAACTGAAATCGCCGCGCCGAAAACCCGCGATCTCGAAGTCCCACGCGGGCGAGTCTTCGAGCTGGTACGCGAGCGCCGCCGTCCGTTCGGATTCCAACGGGACGGTTAGGGTGCCGACCTGGACCGTGGCCGTTCGATCGGGGTCGAACAGGTGGATGGTACCGTGCAACGTGCCCTCGCTCATGCCGCGCCGTGGGTCGTCGAACCGGAGCAACGCGGTGACGGGGACCTTGACATGCGGCCCCAGCCAGGGATCCGCGGGTCCGTCACCCTTCGATACCGAGGCGGCGAGGGGTGCGCCAATGCCCCGGTTGCGGTAGCGGTTCCGCAGGCCGCGGACCCGGAAATCGGCCAGCGAGGTGAGCTGCACGAGCTGATAGCCTCCAAATTCGAAACCGGATGGATCCACGTCAATCTGCAAGACGCCGTAGGGCAGGGCCACGGGGCGTGCGCTCAGGTCGACCGTGTTGTCGTTACCACTGGTCAGGCCCTCGGCGACGCTGCGATTGTACAGGTCCATGGCTGTTCGCAGCCGCGGATCGTAGCCGCTCGGGCGGGCGGCGGGGTCCACCGGGAACAGGAAGGCCCAGGCGTACGCCGCGGCGGCGAGGTAGTACGGCTGACCACCGCCATGCTGGGCGAAAGCGTAGGACAACTCGGCCAGCGCGAACAGGCGGTCGGACTCGTCCGCCTGCCCCAGACCCGAGTGCAGTGTGGCGATCGTCCCGGCCGGATCGTCCCGGTACTTTTCGGAGAGGTTGAGCCGGTAGAGGAACTCCTGCGCCGGCGCCCCCGGCTCTCCGGTCGTCAGCACGCTGGCGGTCAGTTGTCGATTCGCCTCCTCCGACGGAAGCCGTCTTACACCGATCGGCGTCGCGCAGCCGGCGACCAGCACCGTCGTCCCGACGGCGACCACGGCCGCCAGCACCTGGGCTCGCGTCGCGCCGCCAACGTGGACCGACGCGCTCACGTCGACGCCACTCGTGATGCAATCGCGCCTGGGCATAAAGTCCCTTCCGATCTCAACGGAGACCATTGTTCTCAGGCTGCATCCGGCCGCGCGGTCCTGCAAGTACGGTCCTAGCCCAACTTCCACAGTTCGAGGGGTAGGATGCAGGTAAATCAAGGACTTACTCCGGAAGGTCGGCACTACATTTGGCGCATCGGCAGGGGTGGCTGGAGGCGTTCGGGGAGGGTCAGTCCAAGACGGTCGAGCAACGCCGCTTGCGCCTAGTCGGGTCGCACCACGCAGCGCAGGCGGATCTCGCGCTGGGCGTCCTCGCTCAAGGGAAGCACGACATCGGTGCTCTGAATGCGGTTGAGTTCTTCGAGAATGCTGCGCGGACTGTTGCCGAGGCCCGCCAGGCTCTGCCACTTCTCGATCGTCTTCCAGAGCACGTAGGCGAGGAAGCAGACCAGGACGTGCGCTTCGATCCGCGACGCCTTCTGATGCCAGATCGGACGAATCGCCAGATCGCTCTTGCGAATGCGGAAGGCGGCCTCGGCCTCGGTCAGCTGCACGTAGGCGGTCCACAGGGCTTCGGGGGGCCAGTCGGCGATATTGGTGCGCAGGATGTCGGTGCCTTCGCTGTACTGCGCCCACTCTTCCCACTGCTTGCGCACACGCCACTGCAGCCGCACGCCGGCCGCCGCGTGTGGGTCGTCCACAATCTCGATCGGGTACCGGCCCGCGGCGCGCGCGTTACGTTCCAGCAGCCGACCGATCTGGCGTTCCAGCGTGCGCGCCTCCGGGCGCCGACGGCTTTTCTCGATGCGCCGCCCCCTCCTGGCCAGGGCGTCTTCGATGCGCTGGCAGAAGCGCTCGTGCATCGCCTTCTCCTTGGTGGCGCGCTCCGTCGAGCGACACAGCAGGAAGGTCTCGTTGCCGTCAGGCCCGGCGCAGATCTTCACCTCGACACCGTCGCGCACCTGCTGCCAGTTCCCGGTGTCGGCTCGCAAGAAGATACGGGCGAGCCGGTCTGCGATCTCCTTCGCCACGGCGAAAAGGTTCGTCAGCCCGCCGGATCCATGTCTTTCCCTTTGCGAGTTGTTCGTGCGCTCACTCGACGGCCTCGCTGGGCGCCGGCTTCGGCAGGCCGACGCGGATTCGCTGGGAGAAATCCGGCGCCGCGGCGGCGGCCTGCGCGGCCCCGTTTATGTGCGAGCGCCGCTTCAGCTCCTCGAAGGGCAGGCGCGTGTCCAATCGCCCGTGCTCGTACGAATACAGCGGGGCGTAGCCGCTGAGCAGAATCTTCCACGAGTATTGTCGCTTGCCGGGGTTCACCCGGCTGTGCATGAGCACGTTGGTCGTACAGTTCGTCGTCAACGTGTTGTAGAAGACCGGCCGATCCCTGAGTGCGTTTATCTCGCGCAAGTAGCTCAGGAAAACCCGGCGCACGTCCGCCGGCGGCGCGTTCGTGCGGAAGAGGTAGACGTCCTCGGGCGGGTCCTTGCGGTAGTTGCTCCGCAACCCGATCAAGTCCCGCTCGTCACCGACGATGTAGGTCAGCTCGTACTGCCGGAAGAAGCCCTTCAGCGTGTCATAGGACTCGCTGCGTTCCTTGCGGGTTTCGATCGACATCGTCACGAAGTCGCGGTCCGCGAAACCAAAGCTCAGCATGATGTGCGCGATGGCGTCGCCCATCCAGTAGACGGCGATCAGGTCGGCCGAGTCCAACTGCCGCAGGTCGTACGTCTTGTCGTAGTAGCGCGGCGTGTAGTCGGTCTCGGTCCGGTAGTCGAAGTTGCGGACGTTGTGGAGCGTCACCAGGTCACCGGCGAAGGTGGCGTACGGCAGGACCGCCACGTCGGGTTGCCAGTCGCGTTCGTTGGAGGGTTGCACGCCCTGCCAGCGGACCAGGGAGACCACGAAGGCCGCCACAAACACGGCCAGGGGCCACCACCGCAGACGCGGCAAGACGAATGACCCGGCGGCGAGGACGCCCACGGCCACGATGACGAGCGCCCAGCGGGCCGATTGTAGGGGCCCCAGGTACAGTGCCGCCGCCGCCCATGCGGTGAGGCCGAGAATCGCCAGTGCGAGCACCGCGCGGCCCCCCACTTTCAGCGCAGCTCTCATCGGGAGGACCCTCGCCCGCACAATCAGTTCGCTCGCGGCCCGGCCGACGAGGATGCGCTGGTCGCCTCGGGCCGTGGCGGCGGCGCGGTGGCGGCCCGCCGCTCCCCGAGGCCCCGGATGACCACGTAGAACACCGGGGTCAGGAGGAGCCCGAACGCGGTCACGCCGAGCATGCCGCTGAACACGGCCACCCCGAGCGATCGGCGCATTTCCGAACCCGCACCCGCGCCGAGCACCAGCGGCAGCACGCCCAGGGCGAAGGCGAACGAGGTCATAAGAATCGGCCGCAATCGCACCTTGCTGGCCTCGATGGCCGCCGCGAAGCGATCGCGCCCCTCGTCCTGTTTCGCCTTGGCGAACTCGACGACGAGGATCGCGTTCTTGGCGGCGAGACCGATCAACACGACGAACCCGACCTGCGCAAAGATGTTGACGTCCATCTTGGCGAGAATGATGCCGACGATTGCCGCCAACAGGCACATGGGGACAATCAGGATGATCGCCATCGGCAGGCTCCAGCTCTCGTATTGACCGCAGAGCACCAGGAACACCAGCAGCGTCCCGAGCCCGAACACCAGCGGCGCGGTGTTGCCCGCCAGGATCTGCTGCAACGTCAGCTCGGTCCATTCGAATCCCATGCCGCGCGGCAGCTCCTGGTTGGCGACCTCCTCCATCAGCGCGATGGCCTCTCCGGAGCTGGTGCCCGGCGCGGGGCTGCCGTTCACTTCGGCCGACGGGAACATGTTGTAGCGATTGACGAGGACGGGCCCCGTGGTGTCCCGCACTTGGACCAACGTCGCGAGCGGGACCATGTCGCCCTGCGCGTTTCGCACCTTCAGTTTGCCGATGTCCTCCGGACGGATGCGGTAGACCGAGTCGGCCTGCGCGTTCACCTGCCAGTTGCGGCCGAAGCGCGTGAAGTCGTTGACGTAGGCCGAGCCCAGGTAGACCTGCATCGTGCTGAACACGTCATCGAGACTGACGCCGAGCGACTTTGCCTTGACGCGGTCCACATCGACGTACAGCTGCGGTTGCTTGGCGCGAAAGCTGCTGAACAACCCGACGAGACCGGGCTGGGCATTGCCCTTCTCGACGACGTTGCCGACCGCCGCCTGCAAGGCGACCGGGCCGGAATCGGACCGGTCCTGGATCTGCATCTTGAACCCACCGGTCGTTCCCAGCCCTTCCACCGGGGGCGCCCCGAACGCCACCACCTGCGCCTCCAGAACCGTGCGGAAGCGCTGGCGCAGCTCGGCAAGAATCACCGCCGCGGTCCGCTGCTCCGGAATACGTTCCTCGAATGGGTCGAGGATGACGTACATGCCGCCGACGTTGGAAATGTTGTTTCCGGTCAGGATCGAGTAGCCGGGCAACGTCATTGTATGCCGCACCCCCGGCGTGCTGTGGGCGATCGCGTCGACCTTCGCCATCACCGCCTCGGTGCGCTCGAGGCTCGCGCCGTCGGGGAGCTGTGCGTTCACCACCACGTAGCCCTTGTCCTGCTCCGGAATGAAGCCGGTGGGTACCGTCGTGAAGCCCAGGTAGGTCAGTAGCAGCAGGCCGCCATAGACGACGAGAACGACGGCGGTGATGCGCAGCCCGCTCTGCACCAAACGTCCGTAGCCGGCCGTGATGCGGTCGAAGACCCGGTTGAAGCCCCGAAAGAAGCTGCCGAGCGCCCGGTTGATCGCCGGGGCGGCGGCCCAGCCGAGCCCGCTCCCCGCCGCGAAAACCGCCAGGCGGAGGCTCCAGAGGGCCGTCGAACTCGTGGCGTGCTCGGCGCCCTCACCGCTGACGTGTCCCGGCAAGGTCACCCCGAACAGCTGGGCCAGGGCCGGCGTCGCCCAGGAGTACACGACGAACCCGACGATGAGCACGATCGCGACTGGTGGCAGCGCCTCGCCCTCGTCGTGATGGTCGCCGGTGTGCGCCCGCAGCAACTGTGGCGCCCGGGCCGGTGCCATCGTCAAGGCGTTGATGGCAGAGATCATCATCGAGGTCGCGATGGTTAGCGCGAACTGGCGGTAGAACTGGCCGCTGATGCCGGGGATAAAGGCGGCGGGCAGGAACACGGAGCTCAGCACCAGCGTGATCGCGATGACCGGGCCGGTGATCTCGTCGACCGCTTTGACCGTGGCCTCCTTCGGCGACAGGCCCATCGCCATCCAGCGCTCGACGTTCTCGACGACGACGATGGCATCGTCGACGACGATCCCGATGGCCACGACGAGACCGAGCAGCGACACGTTGTTCAGCGAAAACCCCAGCGCGGCCATCACTGCGAAGGTCCCGATCAAAGACACCGGGACGTCGATCATCGGCATCAGGGTCGCACGCCAGTCCTGCAGGAAGACCAGCACGACGATGAACACCAGGACGAACGCTTCGAACAGGGTCTTGTACACCTCGTGTACCGACTCGCTGACGAACACCGTCGTGTCGTAGACGACGCGATACTCGACGCCCCCCGGGAAGCGCGCCTTCTGCCGTTCCATCTCCGCCCGCACCCCTTCGGCGGTGGCCAGGGCGTTCGACCCGGGAAGTTGGAATACCGCGAGGGTCACCGCGGGCACGCCGTCGAGGTAGCTGTTAACGTCCGCATTCTTGGCCGCCAGCTCGACGCGGCCGATGTCGCGGACACGCGTCAGCTGCCCGCGCTCGCCCGTCTTGACGATGATCTCGGCGAATTCCTCCGGCTCGAGGAGCCGGCCGAGCGTGTTGATCGGGTACTGAAAGCTGAGGCCCTGCGGCACCGGCGGCTGCCCGATCCGGCCGGCCGCCACCTGGACGTTTTGCTCCTTGAGGGCTTGCACGACGTCGTTGGCGGTCATGTTGAGTGAGGCCAGGCGCTCCGGGTCGAGCCAGATACGCATGCTGTAGTCGCGCGCGCCGAGCGTGACCACGTCGCCGACCCCGGGCAACCGCGCCAAAGCATCCTTCACCTGGATGGTGGCGTAGTTGCTGAGGTAGAGGACGTCGCGGCTCTTGTCCGGCGAAACCAGGTTCACGCAGAGCAGAATCGATGGGGATTTCTTCTTCGTGGTGACGCCTTGCCGTTGGACTTCCTCCGGCAGCTTGGCCTGGGCGATCGCCACACGATTCTGGGTCAGCACCTGGGCGTCGTCGATGTTCGTGCCGAGCTTGAACGTGACGTCCAGGTACATCTGCCCATCGTTGGTGCTCTTCGACAGCATGTAGAGCATGTTCTCGACGCCGTTCACTTCCTGCTCGATCGGCGCCGCAACGGTGTCGGCGACCACGCTGGCGCTGGCGCCTGGATAGAGGGCGGACACCTGGATCGTCGGCGGGGTGACCTCCGGGTATTGCGCAATCGGCAGCGTCAACAACGCCACGAGGCCGATGACCAGAATGGCGATCGAGATGACCGTTGCCAGGATGGGGCGCTCGACGAAGAAACGCGACATGGTCCGACCTCAGCGCCCGGCGTTCGCCGCCACCGGCGGCGGGATCGGGGCTTCCGGCGCCGCGGCAGGATGGGGAACGACGGTGATCCCGGGGCGGACACGCTGGATGCCGTCGACGATCACCGACTCTCCGGGTTGCAGACCGGTGAGGACCTCGCGCAGCCCTTCGCTCTCCACGCCGAGGGTGACCGGCCGGTACTCGACGACGTTCTGCGTATTCACGGTCAACAGGTACTTGCTGCCCTGGTCGGTGCCGATCGCGCGATCCGGAACGAACAGCGCCTTGTCACGCTGCCCGACCGGCACGCGCACGCGGCCGAACATGCCGGGAGCGAGCACGCCGTCCTGGTTGTCGAACACGCCGCGTGCCTGCATGGTGCCCGTCGCGGGATCGACGCGGTTGTCGACGAAGTCAATCACGCCCCGATGCGGAAAGCCCGTTTCGCCGGCGAGGCCGACCTCCACCGGGATGTCCAGGGCCCGCACATCCCCTTCCCGCGCCCCTCTGCCTTCGCGCCGCCCCCGTCCCCGCAGCCGGAGGACCGTCCGTTCGTCGACGTCGAAGTACACGTGGATCGGCGCCAGCTTGACGATGGTGGTCAGAGGGGCGGTTTCCATCTGTCCCATCGGAAGGATCAGATTGCCCTTCGTGACCGAGGTGCGGCTGGCGCGCCCATCGATGGGTGCGACGATCCGCGCGAACTCGAGGTCGAGCGTGGCGTCGGTCAGGCGGCCTCTGGCGGAGGTGATTTCTGCGAGCGACGACTCCTTTGCTGCGATGGCCTGCTCGAGATCGCGTTCGCTGGCGGCGCCCTTGGGTAGCAGGCGGGTGTTGCGCGCCACGTCCGCTTCGGCTTTGCGCAGTTGCGCCTGCCACTTCTCGACGTCGCCCTCGGCACGCATCACGGCGGCTTCGTACGGACGCGGATCGATCTCGAAGAGCACGTCGCCCGCTTTCACGTCTCGCCCGTCCTGGAAGTTGACCTTCGCCAGGTAGCCGCCCACCCGGGCGCGAACCTCCACCTCCTCGACGGCGGCCACGCGCCCGGTGGCGGTGATGTGCTCGATCGCCGCCTGCTCGACGGGCGGGCTCACCGCCACCTCGGGCGGTGGCACGGAGGCGAGCTGCGGTGGCTCCTTGCAAGCGGCCAACGCGGCGGCCAGTGCAACGACGACACCGAGGAAACCACCGCGGGGGCGATCCTGTCTCCATCTGTTCATCATCCACCTATCGTGCGACCTTGGTCGCGCTACCATTGTGGCCACCACCAGCGCCACCGCCACCAGCCGCGCTCCGACTCCGTACCGGCCGCTGCCTCCCCGGGGGCTTCTTGTTGCTCGGCACTGCTCAGCCGATCTCCCCAATAGGTGCGTTCACGCATCTGTTTGGCGGCCTCCGGGGGCACGAAATCCTTGCCCTCGCGCAACTCCCACCCACCCCCCAGGGCCCGGTACAGCGCCGTCAGATTGAGCGCGACCGCACCCCTGGTTGCGACCAACCGGCCTTGCTCGCTGAGAAGGACCTGTTGGGTGTTGAGCACCCGCGTGTAGTCGGCAGCCCCTTCGCGGTACTGCAGATCGGCGAGCTCGACGGCGTCGCGGGCAGCCTCGACGCTGCGGGCCAGGAAGTCCACCTGCCGCCGCGCGCCCAGGAACGCCGCGATCGCCCGCTCGACCTCGCTCTGCGCCAGGAGCACCGTGTTTTCGTACTCCGACACCAACGCCTGGTACGTGGCGTCCTGCACGCGCACGTTGTTGATGATCCGACCGTAGTTCAGGATCGCCCAACGGAAGCTCGGCCCACCGAAGGCCTGGAAGCTACTCTGGGTGAACAGGTCCGCGACGTCCTGCGACGCCACCCCGATCGACCCGACCAGGATGAAGCGCGGCAGGAGTTCGCTCTTCGCCACGCCGATCTGGGCACTTTGCGCGGCCAGCACGCGTTCCGCGCGGCGGATGTCCGGGCGGCGGCGGAGAAGGTCTGCCGGAATGCCAACCGCCACCTGTGTCGGCGCGGCGGGAATTGGCCGGGTTCCACCCAGGATGTCGTTCAGGTCCTGCGGCGGGAGACCGAGCAACAGGCACAACGTGCTCTGCGTTTGGCGAATGCTCGCTTCGAGGCCGGGAATCAGTGAGCGCGTGTCGTCGAGCAACGACGCCGCTTGCCGCTCGTCGAGCCGCGTGACCGCACCGCCGCGAAACTTCTCCGAGACGATCCCGTAGCTGCCCTCCTGGATCTCGACGTTCGACCGTGCCACGGCCAATTGCTCTTCGAAGGTCCGCAAGCTGATGTAGTTCAACGCGACCTCGGCGACCAGGCTGACCAGGGCGTCGTCGTAGGCCGCGACGGACGCGAGCAGCTGCGCGTCCGCGGACTCGATGCCGCGCCGGAAGCGGCCCCAGACGTCCAGTTCCCAGGCGGCGTCGAGTCCGACGCTCCAGTCGGGAAACGTCGTGTCCACCGTGGGCCCCGACGAGTTCGCCTGATTCCTGCTCGCCCGCGTGTACGTGTACGCGCCGGCCCCCTGTTGCATCTGGGGGTAAAGGGTGCCGATCGCGATGCCGCGAAACGCCTCGGCCGCGAGCACGCGTGCCCCGGCCGCCTGCAACGAGGGGTTCTGGCGATAGGCCGTTTCGACCAGGGCGGTCAACGTCGGATCGTCGAACACCGTCCACCACGCGGTGTAGTCGGCACGCTCTTGTCCGATCGCCGCGTCGCGAGTCTCCAACCACCGCTCGGCTGCCGGGGCGGCGGGACGGTCGTAGTCCGGACCGACCATCATGCAACCCGCCGCACACAGCGTGGCCGCCACGGCCGTAACCAGGCTTCCCGCCAGATGGAGGAGACGCTCGGAGGATTGTTTCATGAGACGCTACACTCTCCAATCGGGATGCCCGTCGCCGGGGGGTGCCTGAGCGCACGACGACCAATGCCCGTGAGACTCTTCTCGGAAGCCGCGCACGAACAACGGAATGCCTTCGCGCCGATCGCGCACCGACGGAACCGGGATGGGGAACACGGTCGGCCGATAGCAGAGGTCCGCGCGGAACCGCCGGGTACGCACCGCCCCGGCCAGATCACGGTGTGTGGCCACCATGATCCGGACGTCGACCGGGATCGGTCGCGGGTTTCCCAACCGCTCGATCGTGCGGTTTCCGAGCACGCGCCGCAGCTTCACCTGCACCTCGGTCGGGAGCTCGCCGATCTCGTCGAGGAACAGTGTCGAGTCGTGGGCCAGCTCGAATTGGACGCGGTCGCTCGGCGCGGTGGGGAAGGGCGATCTCACGGCGCGTCGGACTATAGACACGCACTCGGTACCGATCTAGATGGGGCAGTCGTCGGCCGAGGGCACGCAGTGCCCTGGGCACCTATCGAACGCGCGACCCCAGAATCCGGACTCCCGGGCGGTACCGCCACCTCGGCCTCGAGGTGCTGCGCCGTGCCTACGCGGATAGGCGGTACTAGCCGAGAAGTTGACGTAACGCCCCAATACCGGACCTTCGATCTCTGCTCCGGTGGTCCTGATCCCGGTCGGTTTCACCACCGCTTTGTCTCCGAGCAGCGGTTTGCGCCGGATCGGCGGGCGTGGTCAAAGCTCGGGGGCCGCTTTCCGGACGTAGCTTGGCGACGGCGGCCTGCTTGGCTCCGCGTGGTGTGGTCCGACCGGGCCCAGGCGGCGTCGCTCGACCGTCTTGGAACGGCCCTCTCCAAACGCCTCGAGCCACCCCTGCCGAGGCGCGAAATGTAGTGCCGACTTTCCGGAGAAAGTCCTTGATTTACCTGCGTCCTACCCCTCGAACTGTCGAAGTTGAGCCAGGCCCGAACGATCTACCCCGAAGGACTTGACCTCGCTATGGACACCCCCGCGAACCGATCGCTCGTCGAACGCTTCGTGCGTGCGGCGCTGCTCGATGCGAGCGTATTCGCCGAGGTTAGTGCCGACCGCGCGGCGACGATCCAGGCGTTTCTCGTCGTTGTCCTGGGCGGCGTCTGCAACGCCCTCGGACAAGGACGTCCGCTCGTTGGCGCGGGTGACCCGACGAGCCTTGCCGTCGTGTGGGTGGCGTGGATCTGGTGGACGCTGGTTGTACCTGTCGTCGGGTGGCTGCTGTGGACCCTCGTTGTCCGGGCTGGCGCCCGCGCCTTCGGCCATAGCGCCGGCGATCGCTCGCTCCTGTGCGCCCTCGGCTTTGCCAATGCTCCCGCCGCAGCACTCCTGCTGCGCATCCTCCCGGGCATCGGCACCGCCGTCTACGTCGTCGTATTGCTGTGGCTGCTCGCCGCTTCCGCCGCCGCCGTCGAGGCGGTGTTCGCTATTTCCCGCCGCCGAGCGGTCGTCATCGCCGTCGCCGGGTTCGTCGCATACTGGCTGGTCGGTCTCGGCCTGCAGACGTGGGCGACGGGGTGATCTGCGGCGGAACGGCGGGATACGGAGCACTTTCAACGGCCTCGCGCTGGACTCCGGACGCGGGACTAATGGTTCCGCCGCCCGTCTGCCGCCGCCTTCCCCCATACCGCCCCCGCTGCACCGACCAACGCGATCCCCGATACTGTGTACATCGTCACGTATCCGGCGGTATCGGCGATTGCGCCGAGGATCGGATTGGCGATCGTCACGCCGAGGTCGAACATCGCCGTGAACCAGCTTATCGCGCGGCCGCGATGCGCCGCGGCGACCTGTTCCATGGTCAACACGTTCAAGATCGGGAACGCGTAGCCGTGCCCCGCCCCACACACCGCGCCGACCGCGATGAGCGCGGTACGCCCGTCGGCGTGCGCCACCCATAGCACTCCGGCCGCCGTGACAACTAATGCCGGGATCAGGACGCGCCGCGGCCCGATCCGGTCCGGCAGCCGGCCGCCGAGCACCCGCACCACCACGGCGGCGGACGAATACGCCAGAAAGAAACTGCCGACGCTGCCACGGCCCGTCGACTGCGCGAACGGCGCGAGAAACGTGAACACGCTGTTCACGGCGACTGCAAACACGAACGTGATTGCCAGCGGAAAGAGCAGGGGGCGCATCGACAGGGGAACCGAAGGCCGATCCGCGCGGTGTGCCGCAGAGCGTGCCGGCATGGTCTCGGGCAGTAGAGCCGACAGCAGCAGCGACAGCGCCGCCAGTGCGGTTGCGGTCAGGAAGTACGCGTCGAACCCCGGACCGGCAATCAACCACTCGCCGAGTGCCGGACTGAGCCCGTTGGTCAGCATTCCGAAAACGCCGAACATGGCGATCCCCTCGGTTCGCCGCGCGATCGGCGTAATGTCGCTGGCGTACGTGAAGTACCCCGCGAACAGGGAGCCTGCGGCGAGGCCGTGCAGGATGACCAGAGCCGTGAAGGGCGCGCCGAGGCGATCGATCCACGCGAACCCGGCCCACGATACGACGTGTACGGCGCCGGCCGCCATCAGCACCCGTCGCCGGCCCTGCGTGTCGAGCAAGCGGCCGAGCGGGAAGCGCGCTGCCACGGCGGCCGCTCCGGCGAGCCCCGTGAACGCACCGATGAGGAAGTCGTTACCGCCCAGACTGCGGATGAATAGCGGGAAAAGAATGTACAACGCTCCGGCCAGGGCGCCGGTAAAGTGCACAGCGCACGCCAGCCAGAAGCGCGGTGTGAACAGGGCCACAGGCCCGGGCGGGATGGACGTCGGTGCTGGCGAGACGGCGGCAGTGTGCACGGGGTCCTCGGCGTAGCACCGGACCCGCGTCGATGCCATGCAGTTGCGTCCACGGGCGTTGAAATTCCCCGCCGTCCGCATGTAGGGTCGGCTCCCGTCGGCGCCGCTGATTGCCGGCTGTGCACACCGAGCGCCTGACCCAAGGGAGGTTCACCGTGGCCGGAATCGTCCGATACGGAAGTTACGTGCCCTACTTCCGCCTCACCCGCGCCGCCATCGGCGGTGGCAGGGGCGAACGCGCCGTCGCCAGTTACGACGAAGACGCCGTCTCGATGGCGGTGGAAGCCGCGCGCGACGCCCTGCGCGGCGGTGTTGCCGTCGACACCTTGCTGTTCGCGACGACCAGCCCCCCTTATGCCGAGAAGTTGAATGCGGCCACTATACAGGCCGCCCTCGACCTGCCGGAGACCATCGCTGCCGTCGAGCTTGGCAGCTCCAGTCGCATGGGTCTTGCGGCTCTGCTGCTGGGTCTCGATCTGGCCGAGGCAGGCCGGTCGGCGGTGGTCTGTGCGGGCGATGTTGTAGTCGGCGCGCCGGGCGGGTCGCGGGAGACTCAGGGCGGCGACGCGGCGGCGGCCTTCGTGACCGGGGGCGACGGCGATGCCGTGGCGCGGCTGCTCGGGCGGGCCTCGGCCACCCTCGAGATCCTCGACGTCTGGCGTCTGCCGGACGAGCGCTTTGCCAGGCAGTGGGAGGAACGCTTCAGCGCCGACATGATGGGTCCGGCCGTCGTGGACACTGCGAAGCGGGCGCTGCAGGCGGCGGGGGTCGACCCGGCGTCGTTGAAAGCGGTTGTGCTCGATGGCACCAACCCGCGCAGCCTGGCCGGTTTGCCGAAGGCGCTCGGCCTCGACCCGGCCCAACTCACCGACCCGCTTACGACGACAGTGGGCCGCAGCGGCGCCGCGCACGCGGGCTTACTGCTCGCCCGGGCCCTCGATGGCGCGCGGCCCGGAGACCGCATCCTCGTCGTTTGCGAGGCCGACGGCGCCGACGCCCTTGTCTTCGAAGTGACCGAGAAGATCGCCAGTGTGGCCCGGGGCCGCAAGGTGGATCAGTGGATCGCCTCGAAACGTAACGACCTTGCCTACAACACCTATCTCAAGTGGCGCGGCGTTCTGCCGTTCGAGCCGCCGCGCCGCCCCGATCCCGAACGTCCGGCCGCGCCGCCAATGCGCCGCGCCGAACGCTGGAAGATGGCGTTCGTCGGTTCGCGCTGTACCCAGTGCCAGACCGGCCATCTGCCGCCGCAGCGTGTGTGCGTGAAGTGTGGCGCCGTCGACAAGATGCGCGACGAACGCTTTGCCGACACGTCGTGCCGGATCGCAACGTACACGCTCGACCATCTGGCCTACTCGCTGCAGCCGCCGGTGGTGGCGGCGATCGTGGACTACGAGGGTGGCGGCCGGTTCGGCTGCGAACTCACCGACGTCGATCCGAAGGAAGTCGCCATCGGCAACCATCTGGAGATGAGCTTCCGTCGGCTTTATACGGGTCAGGGAGTGCACAACTACTTCTGGAAGGCGCGCCCGGGCCGCTAGGACGGGCAGGAGGGAATCCACCCATGGCCAGCAGGGGAATCAAGGACCGGGTCGCCATCGTCGGTATGGGCTGCACGCCGTTCGGCGAGCACTGGCGGAAGAGCGCCGACGATCTTCTCGTCGATGCCTTCGGAGATGCGTGCAAGTCCGGGGGCATAGAGTCGGGTCAGGTCGACGCCTACTGGTTGGGTACGTTCGGCAGCGGCATTTCCGGCCTCATGCTCTCCGAGGCTTTGAAGATCCCGTACAAGCCGGTGACGCGCCTCGAGAACATGTGCGCCACCGGCAGCGAGGCGATTCGCAATGCCGCCTACGCGGTTGCCTCCGGGGCGTACGATCTGGTTATGGCCATCGGCGTCGAAAAGCTGAAGGACTCCGGTTACAGCGGCCTGACCGTTGCCGGTCCGCCGAGCGACGGCACGCAATCTAACATGACCGCACCGGCGACGTTTTCGTTACTCGCCCCGGCGTACGCGAAGAAGTACGGCGTGTCGGACGACACGCTGAAGCAGGTGCTGGCGCGCATCGCCTGGAAGAACCACAAGAACGGCGAGCGCAATCCCAAGGCGCAATTCCGCAAGGAGGTGCCGATGGAAACCATCTGCAAGTCGCCGTCGGTGGCCGGCATGCTCGGCATCTTCGATTGCTCCGGCGTCAGCGACGGCGCGGCCGCGGCGATCCTCTGCCGAGCCGAGGACGCGCACCGGTACACGGACGCGCCGATCTTCATCAAGGCGCTCGCCTTCGCGGCGGGCCCGGCCGAGGGTTACTTCTCGCAGGACTACGATTTCACCACCTTTCCGGAGGTGGTCGCGAGCTGCACGGATGCCTATCGGCAAGCCGGTGTGGAGCATCCCCGGGAAGAGGTGAGCATGGCCGAGGTCCACGACTGCTTCACGCCGACCGAGCTGGTCCTCATGGAGGACATGGGCTTCTCGCGACGCGGGCAGGCGTGGAAGGACGTACTCGACGGGCGTTTCGACGGCGACGGGGTGCAGCCGGTCAATCCGGACGGCGGGCTGAAGAGCTTCGGCCATCCGATCGGTGCCAGCGGTCTGCGGATGATGTACGAGATGTGGTTGCAGCTACGGGGCGAAGCCGGTCCGCGTCAGATCAAGGCTCCGAAGCTCGGTCTGACCCACAACCTCGGCGGCGCCCCGGGCCGCTGCGTCAGCTTCGTGTCGCTGGTCGGGCGGTAGTCTCGCGAGGGGGGCCGGAGGTTGGGGGCACCGGAGCTGGGCGTCCGGCATGGCGAGGCTTCATGGCGGACAGGACGCCTGCAAGCCTGCGTCTCCCACCCGCCGGCGTGCGGTTGGAGCCTCCTACTTCCTACCTCGACCGCGCCCCTGGATCACGCACGACGGTTACGTTCGTAAAGGCCGAGGCGGTCTCACCCGAATTGTCGCTGGCCGTGGCGGCGGTCGTGATGGTCGAACCTACCACGGCATCCGTGTTGACCCGCACCGTTAGTTGGACGCCGACCTTTCGCAGCGGCGGGATCTTGCCCAGTCGCCACGTTGCCGTGGCACCGCTCAGTGACGATGGCGCCGG
Organism: Candidatus Binatia bacterium; assembly: GCA_023150935.1. Lineage (NCBI taxonomy): Bacteria > Candidatus Binatota > Binatia (SeqCode) > Binatia bacterium. Next base: position 46,142 of record JAKLJW010000037.1, read on the forward strand.
ACTGCCGCCGACGAATGACACGCTTGTCGGTATTTCTACGGCCAACGCTACGTCGTTGGCGTCGAACGCCCGGTTGTTCTGCACATTGAACGTGTAACGGATGCGGTTGCCCGGTGCCGCCTTACGGACTGATACCATCGAGACGGACAGGGGAGTTCGCGGCACGGGTGAGCCGCGGACCAGGCCCGACCACTTGCCTTCGGCGAAGTTGCCCAACTCATCCGTGACGCTCACGACGTTTTCGAGGACGGTTCCGCGCTCGGTCGACGGGTCGAGCGCCGTCTGGAGCTGAATCAGTTTTGTCGCGAAACCCTCGATGCGCGGGAACAGCCAGGTGATGCGGTTGTTGGCGACCGTCGTTGGTGCCGGGCTCGATTCGAGGAAGGCGAGACCCGACGGTAGCACGTCGGTGACGGTAACGTTGGTGACGGCATCCGGCGTCTGATTGGTCACCCGCAGGGAGTACACGACGCCGATGTTGGTGCCGAGCTTCGGATTCTTGGGAGCGCCGATCACCTGCACGCCGTAAGGGGGCTTGATGTCTGTGAACACGGTCGCTTCCACGGCGGTGCCGGTGGCGCCGTTGGCGTCGGTAACGATCATCCACACCTGAGGCGTCCAGCCGGGGACCATCGCGGTGCCGTTAGCGTCCAGCGTCAGGTAGATCCGTCCCGCGCTTCGCGCCGGGAGGTTGCCGATCGTCCAGGTGTCGGCGGTTCCAGTATCGGGTGGCGGGTACGCGGAAATGAAATTGAGTTCCGTGTCCCAGATCGCCCTGACGACCACGCCGGTCAGGTCGTCGGGGCTCAGGTTGACGAAACTGAGCGCATAGACCACGGACGAATCCGGTTCAGCCGGATCCGGGTTGTCGTCGAGTGACGCGGTCAGAACGATCGGGTTGGCGACAACCGTGTCCTGGTATACGTTGGCGGCGTTGCCGTCGTCGTCCTCGGCGCGAACGAAGTTCCGCTGGATCGTGCCGGGTATGGATGCGAGATCGACCTCCATCTGAATGGCGATGCGCTTCGCCGCTCCCGGCGGCAGTAGCGGGATGGTCCACTTGTCGGTTGTGCCGGCATCGGCGCTAGGCGCGGCGCTGATTACCCGCATGTCGGGATCGAAGAGCTCGCGTACGACCACGTTGGTGAGGGGTTCCGAACTCCGGTTCGCGACCACCAGAGTGTAGGTGAGGGTCTCGCCCGGGAGTACGGGGTCGGAGCTATCGGCCTTGGTCAGGATTAGCGGCCGATCGACGCGGACACTGGCGGCGAGATCGGGACCCGTCACGGGCAGACTGCTATCCGAGTCGATGTTGTAGCCGGTAAGGATGACGAGGGTGCCGTTGGCGAGTCCTGCATCGATGCGGAGACGCAAGGATACGGCGCCCGAGCCACCGCGAGGCACGTCGGGGAGACTCCAGGTCACGGTCCCACTGCCGCCCATGCCGGGATCGCTCGTGGTTGCCGGGTAGGCCGAATCGAAGGTCGTCCCCGCCGCTGTGGTTGCTGTCAGGATCACGTTAGTGGCTGCACCGCCGGCGTTGGCGTACGAGATGATGTACGTCGCCAACTGGCCCGCCGCGAGCGGGTCCTCGTTGAGCACCGCGCTGACGTAAAGCCGCGGCGTCTCGGTTGGCGTCGCGGTCGGCGTTTCCGTCGGCGTCGCGGTGGGTGTCTGGGTCGGCGTCGCGGTTGGCGTCTCCGTCGATGTGTTCGTTGGCGAAGCGGTTGGGGTATTCGTCGGCGTGGCCGTCGGCGTGTTGGTGGCAGTGCTGGTCGGCGTTGCCGTCGGGGTGCTGGTCGGCGTGCCGCTCGGTACGAAGGTCGGCGTTGGCGAGTCGGTTGGCGTCGAGGTCGGTGTCGACGTCGCCGTGCTGGTGGGGGTCGGTGCAGTCGTAGGGGTATCGGTCGGGGTGCTGGTCGGAGTGTAGCTGAGCAGCGGGGTTGGGGTCGACGTTGGGGTTTCCGTCACCACTACGGTGGGCGTGGCCGTTGGGGTGTCGGTCGCCACTCCGGTTGGTGTCGCGGTGGGTGTCCGAGTTGCCGTGGCGCTGGCAGTGGCGGTCGGCAGCACGAGCGACACGGTAACCAAGCCGTTATTGCCCGTGACTGGCGAGAGATTCGCGCCGGTCGGGTCCTGTGCGATCAAGTTGCCGTTGGTCAGCAAGTAGTTGCCGGGCGGGGTCCCCGCCAGGATCCCGAACGTGCAGGTATACAGCAGGCCGTCGGGGATCGGGTCGCTATTGTAGCCGGGGCCTTGCACGAAGACGCGGACCGTCGTGGTTGTAAACGTGATCGAGACGATACTGGCAACCAGACTCTTGTTCGGGAGCGCCGGGTTGAGCACGCAGTTGCCCGGATTAAGGGTCAGGGCGGTATTCGGGAAAGTGATGTCGTTGCCGGTGCCGGCGACGCTGGTGCCGAGGGAGGAAAGGGTAACGGGGACGGTTACCGTACCGCCGGCGAGGCCGATGCCGGCGCCGACGTCAATGCGCACGCTTATCGTCGGGGTGACGGTTACGGTGGGGGTCGCCGTCGGGGTTACGGTCGGCGTCAGCGTCGGGGTTTCGGTGGCGGTGTCGGTTGGCGTTGGCGTTGCGGTCGGAGTTTCGGTCGGTGTGTCCGTTGCCGTTCCAGTCGGGACCGCGGTCGCGGTGTCAGTCGGAGTTGCGGTGACGGTGTCTGTGGGGGTGATCGTGGGGGTCTGAGTCGGCAGATTCGTCGGAGTCCCGGTCGGGGTGTCGGTCGGAGTGCTCGTGGGCACGCCGGTCGGTGTATCGGTTGGCGTCTGCGTTTGTGTTGCTGTGGGCACGCCGGTTGGGGTGTCAGTCGGCGTCTGCGTTGGCGTTGCCGTGGGCACGCCGGTCGGGGTCCCGGTCGGGGTCTCCGTGGGGGTTTGTGTCGGTACGCTGGTGGGAGTGTCGGTTGGGAATGCGGTCGGCGTGTTGGTCGGTGTGGCAGTGGGGACGGTTGTGGGTGTATCGGTCGGGGCAGGGGTGGCGGAGTCGGTCGGCGTGCTGGTGGGTAACTGGGTTGGGGTGTCGGTGGGCACGGCCGTCGGCGTATCGGTCGGGGCGATGGTCGGCGTTACCGTTGGGGTTTCGGTGGGCGTATCGGTCGGGGTAACGGTTGCCGTTTCGGTCGGGGTTTCGGTCGGTGTGTCCGTTGGCGTTTGGGCCAGAACGGGGCACGAGAAAACCACTACCGTGGCCGCGATAAGGGTGAGGCGTAGGAGGGCTCGCAAGGGGCGTGATGGCATCCGTCTGCACCTGGGTTGGTCGTTGAGGGCTCAGCTCCGCAGCCGCTGGATCGTCCAGGGGACATCCGCGGCGGTGACGGCCCGGGTCAGGCACCCGGAAACGCCGTCGAAGATGCGCGCGATGACCGTCTGCACGTCAAGGTGGTTACGCACGCCGTCACAGTTGTTGTCACCCGGCCCGGCCGGGGTCGGGGTACGGGTCGCCGTGAAGCTGGCTGTGGGGGTAGGCGACCGTCGCGGCGTGCGGGTGACCGTCGGGACGGGTGTGGGGGTGAACGCTGGAGTTGTGCCGTTCAGAACGACGGTGACACTCTGCGCGTCGGGGCCGAAGGTCTGGTCGTCCTGGTTGGGGGTAGCGAAGTCGAGCTTGCCGTCGCCGTTGAAGTCGGCGACCACGAGCGCCACGGGTCCGTTGCCGACGCGTACGGTTTCCAGTGGCTGGAAGGTTGCATCGCCCTGACCGGCCAGGATGGAGACGTCGTTGGACAGGTTGTTCGCGACAGCCAGGTCGAGTTTACCGTCGCCGGTGAGATCTGCGGCCACGATGTCGATGGGCAGCGCGCCGGCGGTGTAGCGCACCGGCTCGGCAAAATTGCGGGGGCTGATCTGCCGGAAAACGTAAACGCTACCGTCTCGCCGGCTGGCGACGGCGATGTCGGGTAGTGCATCCGAGTCGAAGCGGCCGACCGCGACGGCGGTCGGTTCGGCGACGTCGCCGACCGGTGCGGGAGGATCGAAGGTCAGATCGCCGCGGCCGTACAGCACCTGGACGGCATTGCCCGTGCTGCTGAGGACGACGAGGTCGGGTCGTGTTTCGCCGTCGTTATCGACGATAGCCGGCTGGAGCCGACTGGGGACAAGCGCGCCGAGGCCAACGCCTTGCGCGGACGAATACGAGAAGTCGGGGTTGCCACGCGCCAGGGCTACGAGCCCCTGTCCGTCCTCCTCGACGCTGCAAGTTGCGATGTCCAGTATCGCATCGTCGTTCAGGTTGCCGGCCGCTATGCACGTGGGGAAGAAGCCCATTGCAAGCCTGCGGGCGTTGTAGCGGTACGGTTGGCGGCTCTGATACAGGACGGCTACCCCGCTGAGGTCGTCGGTGTCGATGGCCCCAAAGACGAGGTCTGTGATCGGTTCGGCGTTGAACGCGCCGGCCGCGATGCTGGTCGGTGTGTACCGTTCGTCGAGTCCGAGCGGCGAGCCGCGCCTGAATACTCCGGCGCTATCGTTAGCCAGCACGGACACAGTGTTGTCCTCGTTCGCCGTTGCGAGGTCGAGCCCCGGCGAGCCGTCAAAGTCTCCCGCGACCAGACCTACCGGGGAGGTGCCGACCTGGTAATATCGGGGGTCGCCAAAGAGCGGCGCCGCGCCGGCTGGAGCGCCGATAACCGACGCGACCAGAACCGCGCCGGCGAGGTGTGTGAGTAAGGACCAGTTGTCGACTACGGCCCAGCACCAGGGTTTCCTCATAGTCTTTGAAGCTTGAATCGTCCTAAGTCGACGCAAGTTTTGCAATGGAAAACTGAATCTTCCGCTAATTGCGAAGGGTGCGCCGTCTTGCCGTGGCGCGGCGTCTGTGCGATTAGGTGGCGGGCCTTGGTGCACCGTCATGCCGGTGCGCTCCGGACGCAGCGGCCGATCCGGCGGCGTAGCTCAGTTGGTTAGAGCGAGGGTCTCATAATCCCTAGGTCCCCAGTTCGATTCTGGGCGCCGCCATTTCTTCCCCGCCACCTCTCAGCGCGGGCTTCGCCCGCAACCCATTGCGGAATGCGGATTGCGGAACTCATGAATCCGTCGTCCGCAATCCGAAATCCGCATTCCGAAATTCTTCGCACCATGAAACGAACTCGCCAACTAGTGGCTCAGCGCGGGCTGACGCCCGCAACCCAACATATGACCGAACGTGTCCAGGGGGGGGGCCTCGCCCTCCCCCGTCTGAATTTTCCGCGCCTTGACAGCGCCGGCGTTCCGGCGGGAGGATCGCGGCCATGACCGGTTGGCTGCTCGTTCACTTACTCGCGCTCGGAGTCTGGCTCGGTTGCGTCGGCGTCGAAGCCGTTATCGAGACCTTCGCGCATCGCGACGCGGCTTTGCGCGCTGCGGTGGCGCGCATGCACTTCTGGATCGACGCGCTGGTGGAAGTGCCGGCTTTCACGTTGGTTGCCGTGAGCGGGGTGGCGATGCTGCGGCTGGAGCTTCTGCACGGCGCCTACGCGACCATGGTGATCGCGGGAAGTGTCGCCATTGCGGTGAACCTCTGGTGCGTGCTCCCGGTGGTGCGCCGCAAGGTCGCGGCGGACCGCAACGACCCCCACGCGGTCGCGGCGCAGTCGCGCCTGGTCTACGTGGCGTTTGCGGTTGGCGTTCCCTGTGGCCTCCTGGCGCTGGTAAGCGGGGTGCTGCTCGCGTCGTGATCGATGCCTGGGAGCCGTTCCTGCGACGGACGCCTCAACTGAGGTTACGCCGGACCATGTGTGCCGCCCTCGACGTGTCGAGGCCGACGGAGGAGTATGGGTCCACTGTACCCGCCTTCCAACGGCCCGTGCATCTCGCCGGGGATGGAGGGGCCGTGATCCGGATGCGGATAGCCGGCATAAACGCCCTGTTTGCCATGATCCCCATACTCAGACGTTCCCACCCCTGCGAGCGGCCACGTGCAAATCCCGGACGGACCACTTATACGGCACCGTCGTCACCTCGAACACAGGGATCTCGGGAGTCCACATGATACGTCGACGGCGCGAGCCACCGCCGCATCAGACCACCGCCAGCACGTCCGGTTGCCGGTCGCCAACGTACTAGCGCGGTTGCGCACGGCCGTCGCGGATGGGTGTCTCGTCAGTTCTCTCGTCAGTTCGCATGGGTGTCTCGTCGGTTCCTCTCTCGTCGGTTCCTCAATCAGGATGGGCGCTGTAACCTACCGCGGCGTCGCGCAGGTCGTCGACGCCGCCCGGCAGGTCCCGGAATCGGGAGAGGTCCGCGGGGCGAGCACGATGAGCTTGGTGACCCGGCGCTCGACGTGGTAGGGGTAAGCGCGTGAGTCAGCCTGCGCGCTTCGCCCACTACACGTACGAAGACTACCGGCGCTTCGAAGAGGCAACCGACGCGAAGCACGAGTACCTCGACGGCCAGATCTTGGCCATGGCCGGCGGCACTCCTGAACACGCCGCCCTGGCCACCGCGCTGATCGGCCTTCTCGAGCGGGGACTTGCCGGCGGTCCGTGCTACCCGTTTTCATCGGACCTTCGCGTACGCGTGCACGCGACCGGTCTGGCCACCTATCCGGACGTGACCGTCATCTGCGGCGACCTGGATCGGGACCCGGAAGACCCGAACGCAGCGGCGAACCCCACGCTGTTAGCCGAAGTATCGAGTGCCAGCACCGAGGAGTACGACCGCGGCGAGAAGTTCGCGCATTACCGAAAGATCGGCTCCCTCCGCGAGTACCTGATAGTCTCCCACCGCGAGCGCCGCGTCGAGCGCTGGTGGCGCCGCGGGCCAGACGACTGGGGGCGAGAGAGCGCCGGCCGTGGTGAGGTCTTGCGCCTTTCCGCGCTCGGCATCGATCTGGACGTCGACGCAGTCTACGAACGTTCGCCGCTCACGCGAACGATCTGAGCACTGCTTGCGAAGCATACGTGGGTCCGGATCTGCCGTTGTGGCCTGCCTCGACGGTCAGCTGGCGGGGTTTTTCGCCACCCTTACGAGGCGGGCTACACAGACAAGACGCACCAGGCCAGGGGGCGCTTCATCGAGGCGAACTGACCCGTACCGCCGAAAAAGACGAAGACGAAAAAGACGAAGACACCCATGATTGGGGGGAGGCCGTCTGCCGGGAAAAAGACGAAGACACCCATGATTGGGGGGAGGCCGTCTGCCGGGCGCATCCACCAGCTCCGTCATGTAGCGTCGTATAGGGCCTTGACATTAACCCTATACACGTCCACACTCTCTCCGTGCCCAGCCCCCGCTACACGCAGATCGATATCGAGGCGACCCCGTACTACCACTGCATCAGTCGCTGCGTGCGCCGCGCCTTCCTTTGCGGCAGGGACCGCCTGACCGGATCGAACTTCGATCACCGCAAGGACTGGGTCGTCGAGAAGCTCGCCGAGCTCGCCGCCATTTTCGCCATCCGCATCTGCGCCTATGGCGTATTGAGCAATCATTTCCACCTCGTCGTGCGCATCGACAGCGGGCGAGCACGCACCTGGAGCGATATCGAGGTTGTCGAGCGCTACGGCCGGCTGTTTCGCCACCCGGTCGAGTCGTGGGAGCGGCTGCCGCCGGCACAGGCGGCCGACAGGGTCGCGCGCTGGCGGGCCCGGCTCGCCGACCTGAGCTGGTTCATGCGCTGCCTGAACGAGTCGATCGCGCGGCGCGCCAATCGAGAAGACCAGTGTACCGGGCGCTTCTGGGAAGGCCGCTTCCGCAGCCAGGCGCTGCTCGACGAGGCGGGGCTACTGACCTGCATGACCTACGTCGACCTCAACCCGATCCGCGCCGGCATGGCCGC
>JAKLJW010000038.1 GCA_023150935.1 Candidatus Binatia bacterium
CGCGAGAATGTCGATCCACGGACTTCAGCCTCCTGGCGCGTTCGTACGACCAGGCGGCAAATTCCAAGCTCACCTGGCAAACGTCCAACCGTTCGTGGTCCAACTTCACCGCCGCGGGTCCTCAGTCCGTGTACGAGTACGTGTACGAGTACGTGTACCGCTTCGCTGAGTACGTGTACGGAGTCAAAGCCGAACTTCAGCATATCGGTGCGGTCGTGGGGAGTATACGGCGATTTGGCGGCGGCGGTGTCGACGCTTCCGTAGCCGCGCCCGTTCGATGGAAAAGGGGATCGGGTGGTTTGTCCGGTGCGACCGTTCCCGATCGCGCCGCGCCGGCTACGATTCGAAGCGCACCGCTTCCAGCGGCTGCGGGGGGTAGACGACGCCGTGCTTGGGCGGCATGGAATTGTAGACCTGGTCGACGTCGACGACGGCGGCGCGCATGCCGAGAACACGGCGCCAACGCGTCAACGGGCCGCTGACCAGCACGCTCTCCATTCCGAGATTGAGGCCGTAGCAGGCCACGACAGCACCCGGGCGCAGGTCCGCCATTTCGGGGTGCCGCCGCCCCGGCAACACCGCGATCCGAGTCGAACCCACCGGAGGACACGGCACCAGCGGCACGATCGAAGGGAAGCCGTCGGCACCGACGAAAGCGACAAAGGTCAGAGTCGCCGGGCGACCGAGATGCCTTACTGCCCACGGGGACATGACCCGCCGGTCGGAGGCGGGGCGCAGGAACGGCCGGGCGCACTGGGCCTTGAGCGCGCTCAGCATCAGCCCCGCCTTAGAGACCTGTTCGGCCGGGGTTGCCGCGACCAGGTCGAAGTAGTGAATGGTGTGGATGCCGACGTAGGCGTTGTACCGGAACATCGGCTTCTGGTTGTAGAGCTCGTACTCCGCGCCGTGTTGCGTCTCGCCGGTCCACCGCGCCTTGCAGCGCCACAGACGCAAATCGCGGGTCATCGCCAACACCCCGACGCGTGGCTCGCGGCGCACGTTGTCTTTGCTGCGGCCCTCGCAGAACTGCCCGAACATCAACTCGCTCGGGTTGCGGGCGTGGATCGAGGTGATCAACGTGATGTGCGGCCGTCCGTCCGGGTCGACCGTCGCCAGCAACGCTACCTTCGCGTCGGCCGCAAACGCTTGCACCGCCGCATCGTCGAGCCTTGCTCTCGTTTCTGCGGGTGTTGCGCTGCCGGCGGCGCCTGCGCTTCGCATCGGTACGGTCACGACGCGGCCTCCAGTCGCACCGCGTCGCCGGCGGCCGGCGCGGAGTCGGCGACGCGGGTCATGCCGGTGGCCACGACGATCTTCGGATCGACTCCCGAGCGTCGAGCTACCGCCGCGGCGTGTTCCAGCTCGCTCGCGCCGATCGGCGGCGCGCCGGCAAACGTCCACTCGAGCTGTAGCCGCTCGTACTTGTCGGTCGCCAGCGGATTGAACGCGCACAGCTCCCAGCGGCTGACCACGTCGGCGAGGTACGTGGCGATGAAGCGTCCGATGCCCTCGATGTTCTCGTCGGTCAACGTCGCTCCGGGAATCAACGGCGTGCGGATCCACAGGGCCGGCGGGGTCGCCTCGGTGCGCATCCGATCGGCCAGAGCCCGCAGGTTGGCGAGGATCTTATCGTTCGGCTGTCCGGTGAAGCAGGCGTGGCGTTCGCTGTCGATTTCCTTGAGATCGTACAGGATCAAATCGGTGTGGCGCGCCAGATCGAGCAGCGCTCCGAGGGCCACGAGTCCGGCCGTGTCGACCGCCGTGCGCAGTCCGATGGCACGGCAGCGCTCGAGAAAGGCCGCCACGAAGGCGGCGTGCAGTCCGGGCTCGCCGCCCGACACCGTCACGCCGCCGCCCGACGACTCGTAGTAGCTGCGATCCCGGGCCACCTCGGCAACCAGCGCATCGAGATCCCAGGTTTTCCCCAGCAGTTCGAAGGCGCCACCGGGGCACTGCTCGACGCAAGCGCCACAGGCATTGCAGCGCTCGGGGTCGATGCGCACGCCCGCTCCGTCGCGCCGGAGCGCCTGCTCGCGACATACCGTGTCGCACACGCGCGTGCCCACGCAGCGCGTCCGATGCCATACCACCTGCGGCGCGAAGCAGATGGCCTCCGGGTTGTGGCACCAGGCGCATTGGAGGCTGCAACCCTTGAGGAAGACGGTGGTGCGCAGTCCCGGCCCATCCTCCGTCGACATGCGCTGGATGTTCAGGACCGACACGGTCCGCGCGCGCTCGGAGGCCGGAACGCGCCGGGCGGGTGTAGACGCCGACTGCACGGCCCGGCTCACATGCGCGCGTGGCTTTCGCGCGCAATGACTTCGTCCTGCAGCTCGCGGCCGATGCTGGTGAAGTAGGCGTTGTAACCCGTGACCCGCACCAGCAGATGGCGGTAGTTCTCGGGATGGCGCTGCGCGTCCTTCAGGGTCTCCGCATCGATCACGTTCACCTGCAGAGCCGTGCCGCCGTTGCGGCAGTACCCCCGCAGGAAGGCTTTGAACTTCTCGCGATGCTCGCGGTCGCGGAGCAGGCCAGGGCTGAACGTCATGGTGTGACTGGCGCCGTTCGGAAGCAGGTTCCGGAAATCGCCCCAATCGCCGGCTTCGAGGTTACCCGAGAGAGCCTTGCCGACGGAGTTCGCGTTGGCGGTCGGGCCGGCAATGTCCGCGCCGTTGGATGGGCAGATGGCGTTCGACAGAAACTGGCCCTGGGGCCGGCCGTCGGCGCTTGCGGCCATGATGTACCCGTCGCCGACCCAGTAGTTCCAGCTCAGCATGCCCGGCCGGAACCGGCGGCCGGTGGAGCGCGTGGTGTGCTTCCAGGTCTCCTCGGTCCAGACCGTCATGACATTGCGCGCCACGGTGTCGGCCGCATCGTCGTCGCGGCCGAACTTGGGGGCGCGGAACCGTGCCCAGGCCTGCAACGACTCGTGTCCTTTCCAGTTGTCCCGCAGCGCGGCGATCAACTCCGCCATCGTGCACTTCCGGGCGTCGAAGACGAGGTACTTGATTGCGAGCAGCGAATCGACGGTGGTCGCGAAGGTTACCGCCTCGACGGTCGTGAAGCTGAGTTCGGCACCGCCGCGGGTGATATCGAGCCCCTTCTCGGCGCAACCGCGCACCAGACACGACAGGTACGGGGTCGGCGCCAGCTCGGCACGCAACGACTCGGTCATTTCGTACAGATCGACGCAGCGGCGCAGGATGTAGCGGGTCTGCTCGACGTACGCGTGCCAGAACTCGTCCCACGTGCGGAACCGCGTCGCATCGCCGGTGCGCGGGCCGTCCTGGGTAACGCGATGGCGCCGGCCGCCGATCGGGTCGACGGCGGGTACGAGGTCGCGACCGCCGGTGAGGGCCAGTTCGACGGCCTTGAGCAGGTTCAGGTTGTTGTCGACGGTGCCGGACCGGTCGTTCCCGACCATGGTGTTCTCGAGGCAACCGACCGAAGCGTAGTCATGGACGTTGCCTGGGTTGACGAGGTGTTCGACGCCGGCCACGCGCGCTTCGCGCAAGAGTCCGGCCATGGAGCGTTCGTCGAAGTTGAGCAGGAAGGGAGCGCCCTGACTGCCGGCGATCATCTCGACGACGCGGTCGAGCAGTGGCTCGGGCGTGCCGCAATGGAGGCGGACGTTGGGCTTGGGTTCGAGGATTGGCGACATGTCGTCGATGACGTCGAGGACCGCATAGGTGAGATCGTTGGTCATGTCCCGGCTGTCCGGTCCGAGGCCGGACAGACTGATGAGTTGTCCGAAGCTGGAGTTGATGCCCTGATTGCCGCCCATACGGATCATCGCGTCGTAGGCGGTGTTGGCATGCACCCAGAAGCAGCCAAGGATCTCCTTGCCGAACTCGCGGGTCATGCCCTCGGCGAGCGAACGCTCCCAGTACGGCAACAGATACTGGTCGAAGCGGCCGAAGCTCACGCCCGCGCCGGGGTAGTTCTCGTCGGCGAGTACGAGCATATGCGTGAGCCAGAGGGCCTGCACGGCTTCCCAGAAGTCGCGCGCCGGTTGCCACGGGACGCGTTCGAGATTGTCGGCCATGCGCTCGAGCTCGGCGCGACGGGCGGCGTCCGACTCCGAAGCGGCCAGCGCTCGGCATCGGAGCGCGTACTTCGCGGCCACGTCGCGGGCCATGGTCGCGGCGGTCATCATCGCGCGTAGCTGCGCCCCCGTCGGCCCCCGTTGTTCCGCCGGTGCAAGCTCGGCGTGGCGCTCCGCCAGGTCGCTATGGATCGCCGCCCAGCCCGCGGTGAGCACGCGGGCGTAATCGGGAATGATATGACCGGGGGTGGCTCCGGCGTTGCCGTAGCCATGGTCGTGGAACCGGCGCAGAGCGGCGCGCACGCCGTCGCGGCCGGCGAGCCGGCGCTCGCGGCGCCGGGTTTCCTCGGCGGTCCAGCAGCGGGACACGAGCACGTTGAAACGAGCGCCGGCGACGAGGTCGCCGGGAAGAATATCCTGCGGCACGCAGTCGACCATGACCTTGCGATTGAGCCAGGCGCGGCGTTCGGGAAGGCTCCACGACCAGAAGTCGGGATCGAGATCCACGGGCCGCGCCGCCTGCAGCGCCGAGGCCGTAAACGGTCCCATGAAAGCGAACGTCTCCGGTACGATGTGGTAATTGGTCTCGTCGTACACGACGTCCCACGGCGTCCCGGTGGTCCAGCACGTAAACTCGTTATTCCACGGACGGCGCACACCTTCGAAATAGAGATCGCGCAGCCGTCGGATGCGCGGGGAAAGTCCGTGCGGTTCCTTGATGGCCGGGCCGATCGTGTATGCGGTTACCATCGCGGGTCCTCCCGATCGCTCCGGGGTCGGCACCCCCGGGCAGCAGTCCAACCCCACCTCTTTACGGCGAGAACCGCCGAATCACAAGGAAGGTCCGCCCCTCGCCTCGGTGGACTTCCTGCGGCGCCAGGGCCAACCGGTGCGGCTCGCCAGTTACGACGAGCGCATGCTTCGCGGCGCCACGGCGCTCGGAATCGACGTCTACCCCCTGTAGCCAGCCCGGTGCGCTCGGCAGCTCGGGGGAAGGCACGACGGAGAGATGCCCACCGGTTTCGCCCTCCCCGTGCCGCAGGTGCATTGACAGGTCAATCTGACCATGTCAGTGGTCAGCACATGGAAACGGTGAGCGCCACGGAGTTCAAGGCCCACTGCCTGCAACTAATGGAGCGTGTCCGTAAGACCCGTAAGCCGGTGCTGATCACCAAACGCGGGAGGCCTCTAGCGCAGCTCGTGCCTCCGCCGGCAACCGAAGAGCGGCCGTGGCAGAAGCTGCGCGGGAGCGTCCTTCACATGGGGGATGTGCTCTCGCCGGTTGTCGTAGACGAGGACATACAGGCGTTGAAATGACCGCGCCGCCACTGCTCGACACGCACGCGTGGCTGTGGTGGCTCGACGGAACCGGAGACCTGAGCGCGGCGGAACGGCAGGCGCTCGACGCCCTGGCCGAAACTGGCCGCCCGCCGTTTCTCTCCACTATCAGCCTCTGGGAGATGGCCCTCCTTGTCGAACTCGGCCGCGTGCGGTTGCAGCCTGGTTTCGACGAGTGGATTGAGATTGCTGCTTCACCGGCAACCGTGTCCCTGGTCGACGTCTCTCCGGCCGTCGCCAAACGACTCTTGCGCCTACCGAGGAGTTTTCATCGCGACCCCGCCGATCGCGTCATCGTTGCCACGGCGCAAGCTCTCAATCTGCCTCTCCTCACGCGCGATCGAGCCATTCGCCGTGCCGGTCTCGTGGGCCTCTGGAAGCCACGTTGACCCCCGTGGCCCAACGCCGCGACGCCATGCTCCTCGCCCACGCCACGATCGAGAACTTCCGCGGCATCCGTGCCCTCGACATGGACCTCGATCCGGTCACCGCGCTCATCGGCGAGAACAACTTCGGCAAGACCAGCATTCTCGATGCACTGGCGATCTGCCTCGGCGCCGGCGCGGAGGGTACCGCGTTCGCCTTCGAACCGGGTGACTTCCACGAGCCGGCCGAGAAGGGCGCCGCGGCCGGCGGCGCGCCGATCCGCATCGTGCTCACCTTCGAGGCCGCCGACGACGGCGATGCGATTCCGGACACGTCGCCCCTGCGCAAGGCTGTCCTTGCCGGCCCGTCGCGTCGGACGCGCTTGCGTCTCGCGGTCGAGGCTACGAGGGAAGACGGGGGTATTCGTACGGTGTGGAGCTTCGCCGATGCCAGCGGGAAACCGCTGGCCGGCGCGACCGGGCCGGAACCGTTGCTCGCCCTGCGGCGACGCTACCCGATGCTGCTCCTCCGTTCCGACGCGGTGGGGGCTCCGGAAGCGGAGAGCGACCGGGCGAAGAGGCTCGATACGGACGGCGGCGAAGGTCGCCGCCGCCGGCTGGAGGCCGAGATACTGCGCGCCTATCGCACGCTGCGGGGGACGCGCACGGAGCCGCGGCCCAGCGATATCGCGCGGGCAGTAGCGGCCGCCGACCGGCTTTACGGTCCCGGGGTGCCCTGGCCGGTAGCGACCGCCGCGCAGCCGCCGCGGTTGATCGAGGCGCTTGTCGAGGCCCCGGGGAGCATGTCTCCGGACACGGTGCGGCGCGACGCGCTGCGCCGGGCCGGGTCGGGCACCCGCAGCGTGGCCCAGCTTGCGGTCGTCGGGGCGATGCTGGCGGCGCGCGGCGACCGCCAGTTCGCCAGTGACGCGCACCCGATCGTGGCTCTCGAGGATCCCGAGGTGCACCTGCACCCGGTGATGCTCGCGTCGCTCTGGGAACTGATCGCTCGCGTACCCGCGCAGAAGATCATCAGCACGAATTCCGGGGAGTTGCTCGCTTCGATTCCGATGCACTCGGTGCGGCGCCTGGAGCGGCGGCCGCAACGGGTTCACGTGCATCGACTGCACGCCGACACCTTTAGCCTGGAGGAGCTGCGGCGGCTCGGATACCACATCCGCGTCAACCGCGCGTCGGCGATGTTCGCCCGCTGCTGGCTGCTCGTCGAAGGCGAGACCGAGTTCTGGCTGCTGCCCGAGCTGGCGCGCCAGTGTGGTTACCACTTTCCCGCCGAGGGGGTTCGCTGTCTGGAATTCGCCCAGTGCGGCGTCGAACCGCTCATCAAGCTGGCGGCCGGGCTGGGCATTCCATGGCACCTGCTCGCCGACGGGGACCTGGCGGGCCGCGGTTACGCGGAGCTGGCGCGGGAGCGGCTCGGCGGCGCTCCGGCGGAGGCGCACATTACCCAGGTGCGCCAGCGCGATATCGAGCTGTGCCTGTGGAACAGCGGTTACGCCGAGGTCTACCGCCGCGCCGCCCGCCTGGTCGACAAGGCCGGCCGCCCGCTGCCCCCCGGGCGCAACGAGAAGCCGGCCGCCGTAATTGCCCGCGCCATTCGCGCGGTCTCGAAGCCGCGCCTGGCCCTGGACGTCGCCGAGGCCGCGAACGCCGCGGGTTCGCCCGGCGTCCCGCCGGTATTGCGCGGCACCATCGAGGCGGCGGTGCGGCTGGCCAGATCGGTGGGACGGTGATGCGGGTTGTCGGGCGGCCGAACCGCCAGCCCGCGGAGTCCGGAGGATGCGCGGTTTCATTCTAACGCCGACTTACCGGGTCGTGCGGGGCGTTCCGGAGGTAAGGCTGTACGGTGTCCTCGAGTCCGGCGAGCCCTGCCTCGTCGTCGACGATCGCACCCGGCCGTATTTCTTTGTCCCTGCCCGCGACGGTAGTCGGCTCGCCGGTGTGGCGCCGCTGGCCCACGTCGAACCGAGCGAGCTGCTAACCCTTGACGGCCGGCCGGTGGTCAAGGTCACCGTCGAGTTGCCCGGCGACATCCCGCCGCTCAGGCGGAAACTGGAAGACGCGGGCATCGCGTGCCTCGAGGCGGATGTCCGGTTCGCCTATCGCTACCTGATCGACCGTGGCATCCGCGGGGCGTTTGCCGTCGAGGGGCACGGCGAGGTTCACGGTCGCATCGGGCGGGTCTTCCTCAATCCCGCGCTGCAGCCTGCGACCTGGGCGCCGCGGCTGCGCGTGCTGTCGATCGACGTGGAGACCAACGCCACGGCGGACGAGGTCCGGTCGATTGCGCTGCACATGGCCGATTTCGAGCGGGTCATCCTCGTGCATCACGATATCTTCCAGCATGCGGAGCCGGTGCCGTCGGAGAAGGCCGCCGTGCGCCGGTTTCTCGAGTACCTGCGCGTACTCGATCCCGACGTCATCACCGGGTGGAACGTCGTCGACTTCGATCTCGCGGTCCTCGCCCGTGCGGCCCGCCGCCACGGTGTGACCTTCGCCATCGGGCGGACCGAGGATGCGCTGGATTTGCGCAAGGACCAGTCGTTCGGCCGCGAGTCGCGCGCCGTGGTGATGGGCCGCCAGGCGCTCGACGGGCTGGCCTTGATGCGCGGTGCGTTCATCAAGCTCGACGATTACAAGCTCGAAACCGCGGCGCAGACCTTCCTCGGTCGCGGCAAACTGTTCGCCGGCGACGAGCGCTTCGCAGCCATCGACGACGCCTACCTGCACGCGCCGCAGAAGCTGGTCGATTACAACCTGCAGGACGCGCGTCTGGTCAACGAGATTCTCGACGCCACCGGCTTGATCGACCTCGCCGTCGAGCGCAGTCTGCTCACCGGCATGCAGCTCGATCGGGTGAGCGCGGCAATCGCTTCGGTCGACTCGCTCTACTTGCACGCGCTACGCCAGCGCGGCGCGGTGGCGCCCTCGGTAAACCCGCACGAGGCGGCGGCCCATATCGCCGGCGGCTACGTCATGGACTCGGTGCCGGGTCTGTACCGCAACGTGCTGGTGTTCGATTTCAAGAGCCTGTATCCGAGCATCATCCGCACCTTCAACCTCGACCCTCTGACTCTCGTGCGCGGGGCCGCGCCTCCGACCGCCGTCCGGGCGCCCAACGGCGCCGCGTTCCGGCAGGACCTCCCCGGCGTCCTGCCCGAACTGCTGGCGACGCTCGCCGCCGAACGCGAAGCGGCCAAGCGCGCCGGCCAGACAGTAAAGTCGAATGCCATCAAGATCCTGATGAATTCCTTTTACGGCGTTCTCGGCGCGGGCGCCTCGCGGCTTTTTTCGCCCGAGGTTGCCAACGCGGTGACCCACTTCGGTCAGGATCTGATTCGCCGTGCCGCCGCCGAGGCGCGCGCCAGGGATCACGCCGTGCTCTACGGCGATACAGACTCGCTGTTCGTTCTCTCCGCCGAGGCGGACCCGGCGGCGGCGCTCGTTCTGGGGCAGAGGCTATGCGCGGAGATTGGCGCGGCGGTTGCCGGACACATCGAAAGAACTTACGGCTGCAAGAGTCATCTCGAGCTCGAGTTCGAGAAGCTCTACACGCGCTTCTTTCTGCCCGAACTCCGCGGGGGCAAGGGGGGTAGCAAGAAGCGGTACGCAGGTCTGGTCGCGGCCGGCGGCGACGAGACCATCGAGTTCGTCGGTCTGGAAGCGGTGCGTCGCGACTGGAGCGCGGTCAGCAAGCGTTTCCAGCGCGGTCTTCTCGACCGGGTCTTCCACGACGTTGCCGTGGACGACTACGTTCGCGAATTCGTCGCCGATCTGCAGGCGGGTCGGTTCGACGACGAACTGGTCTACAAGAAGGCGATCCGCAAGGAGCTCGCGGCATACACCCGAACCACCCCGCCGCACGTCAAGGCGGCGCGCAAACAGGGAACCTTGCCCGGCCGTATCGTCGCGTACGTGATGACGACGAACGGACCGGAACCGGTAGGAGCGCTGACCGCCGTGCCCGACTATGCGCACTACATCGATCATCAGCTCGCCCCGGTAGCCGACGCGATTCTGCGTTTTCTCGGCACCGACTTCGCCACGGTGACGCGAAGGAAGAGGCAGTTGGAGTTGTTTTGAGGCCGAGCCCGGCGCAGCCCGCGCGCGTTCGGACTCGCCGCGCCGTCCACCCGACGTCCGTCATGAAGAGAAGAGAGCGCGCGCGGAGCGCACGCTCCACCATGGTGCCGGCTGCCGATTTGGTCTGCCCCCCCCATAGCGAGTTCCTGAGTACCATGGCGGCGAGAACAATATCAATGAAAGATCGCTCGACCGAAGGATGCGCTTGCCGGCCCGGACCCCCTTCACTGGCCGCGTCGGGGCTAACCCTGATGTGACAATAGACCCGGGGTCCGCAGATGGCGCAGATGAACGCAGATGCCTGCAAACAGCCGCCGGGAGTGACGCCGCCCTCGAAGCTCAGGAGCCGATCCGAAGCTCATTGGCAATGGGTTCGAAGACGAGTTCCGCACGCGGGCGATTCCAGCGCCTGATCTGCGAAATCTGCGCCATCTGCGGATTTACTTTGTCATATCAAGGCTAACTGCCTGTCCCCTGCTCACCGCAGCGCGGACGCTTCGCGCTCCAGGAAGCGCTGCACGACGTCCGGGGCGATGCCGAGCAGGCGTGCCACCATGGCGCTGGCGGTGAGGGCGTAGAGGCTGCTGTCGCCGACGATCTCGCGCCCCAGTCGGTAGTCCTGTCCCTCGACCGCAAGCCAGCGCTCCCCGCCGCGCTCGCGGAGAGCCGCGGTCGAGAAGCGATGCGCCGCGCCCGACGGGTCCATGGCCTGAAGCGCCGGATCGTCGCCGCACAATACGACGCTTCCACCTCTCTGCCGGGTCGCCTCGACGAGCGTTGCCATCTCGTTGCGCAGGACCGTCAAGCCGTCCTGGTCATCGGAGTAACTCGGCGACAGCGGGGTGATCACGGCGACGTCGGGCTGGACGATGCGCAGCAGGCGCCGCATGTCGCCTGGTTGCCGAACCCCCAGCTCGACCACCAGAACGTCGACCGGCGACGGGAACAGAGCGTGCCACACGGCGCGGGCGAGCCCGGTCGCTAAGGACAACGCGCTGCGCGTGTCGGGGGTTATGTCGAGGACGCCCAAGGCAACGCCGACCTCGGTGTTGTACGAGAGGGGGTTGCTGCGCACCCGCAACGGGACGGCGAGCAGCTCCGTGAGCAGGCGTTTGAGCACGGTGCGCCCCCTCCCGCCGGCGATGGCGACGATCCGCGGCTTGCCCCGGGCAATCGATAGCCGCGCCAGTCCGTGCAGGGTCTCGACGGCGACCTGACGCAGCGGGTGCGGTGCGGCCGGAGCGGGAGGCGGTGGCGGCGGGACGGCTGCGTACGCGCGCGGTACGCGGCCGGCGAAGTAGTCGGTCAGCCGGTCGAAAGCACGGTCGATGTCGTCGATCTCGCGCGCATAACAGAAACGGAGATGGGCCTCGCCGCTGGGGCCGAAAGCCACACCGGGCACGACCGCAACCCGGACGCGCTCGAGAATGTCGGCGGCCAGCGCTCTGGAGTCGCGCGCCATGGTTACGGTGTCCTTCACCCTCGGAAACGCGAAGTAAGACGCGTTCGGCTTCTGGTAGTCGAACACCCTCGGCAGGGCATCGAGCCGTTCTATGATGCGAGCGCGGCGCCGGCGGAACTCCTCGCGGAACTGCGCGATGAACGGCTCGCCGAGTTCGAGGGCGGCAATGGCCGCGTATTGCGATACGACCGGGGCACAGGTTACCAGCGTGTCGTGCACCTTTAGAATCGCGTCGGCCAGCGGGCGCGCCGTGTGCAGGAAACCCACCCGCCAGCCGGTCATGCCGTACGCCTTGGAGAACGAGCAGATGCGGACCACCCGGTCGCGATGCGCGGGCAGCTTCGCCGGACACCCCGGCGGCTCGTTGGTGTAAATGAAATCCTTGTACACCTCGTCGGTAATGACCAGCAGGCCGTGGCGGGCGGCCAGAGCCATCATGCGCTCGGTCGCGGCCGTGGAGTAGATCGTTCCGGTCGGGTTGTTGGGATTACAGAGGAGGATCGCGCGGGTGTTGCGGGTGATCGTATCGGCGATGGCATCGGGGTCGAGGTCGAAGTTGGCGTCCTCGTCCAGCGCCACGAAGCGGGGCCGGCCGCCGGCCAGTTGAATGGCCGGGATGTACGACGCATAGGTCGGCGACGCGAGGATGACCTCGTCGCCCGGCTCCACAAATGCCAGCAGGGTTGCGGTTACCGCCTCGATGGCGCCGCACGTGACCACGATCTCGCCATCGGGATCGTACTGCATGCCGTCGTGGCGCAGGGCCTCGCCGATCAGTTCGCGCAGTTGCGGCAATCCCGGCGTCAGCGAGTACTTCGCGCAGGCGCCCTCGGCGATCTTGTCGGCCGCGTAGCGTTTTATGGGCTCCGGGGTGTCGAAGCTCGGAATGCCCTGCGCGAGCGATACGACGTCGGCGAGTCGGCTCGCCTGCAGCTCGACGGCCTTGATGGGCGACAGCTCGAGGTCATCGACCGCGGCGCCGGGTGGACCGCCGAACAGGGCGAGGCTGCCGCGGCGCTTCACAACGGTTCGCCCAGGTGCCGGACGTCGTTCAAGACGTCGGCGACCCAGCCTCTCCCGTTAGCCGTGCCGAGAATGTGAATCGATGCAAGGTCGATCGTCAGGGTCGCGCGCTCGGCCGGAGCGAGATGCAGCAGCTCGCCGAGAATCGTTCCGATGACACCCTTGTGCGCGATCACGATTACGCGGACCGGCAGTTGCGGGACGATCCGGCGCCACGTCGCGGCAACGCGCCCGCGGAATGCCGCCACGGCGTCGCCGTTCGGATAAGTAAACGCCGCACCCGCGGCCTGCCATGCCGCGTAGCGCTCGGGGTCGCGGCGGGCGATCTCGTCGCGGGTCAGGCCTTCCCAGTCGCCGAAATCGATCTCGTTGAAACCGGGCAACGCTCGCGCCGGTACTGCCGGTGCGACGATGGCCGCCGCCGCTATCGTACGCTGCAGAGCGCTGGTAATCGCCAGGTCGAAGCTCTCTTCCGCAAGAGCCCCGCGCACCCGATTCATCTGGGCGACGCCGACTTCGTTCAAGGCCACGTCGGTAACGCCGTGATACCGGGTACTGGACTCGCCGACGGTTTCGCCGTGGCGGACGAGTACGAGGCGGCGCAGGGCGGTCTCCATGTGGGCTCCGGTCGGAGCCAGAGGTACGCGCGCAGAGCGGCGCGGTCAATGGGGCGGCGGAGGGCGGGCAGCGGGTGGAGCGCAGGGGCGCCGATTCACGTCGACACGGGGCACCCCTGCGCGGGCGAAGGTGGGGACGAAGCTGACGGCCGGGATGCGCGTAATAGCGCGGGCGACAGCGACTCGTTGCTCCTGAGTGCAGTCCGTGGGGCGGACTCCGAGGCCGGTGTGGCCTCTGCATCGCTGTCGCGGTTGGCGAGGGCGCAAGCGGACGACATCCGCTCGCCGGGCTTCGTCCTCAACTGCTTTCGCGGGACGTCGACGGACGGCGGTTCGAACCGCCGGGCGGCGAGGCGATCGGGCACGCGCCTGCCCCGGTCCGATCCGGGTTGCGGCCTGCTCGGCTTGCCGTCGGTCTGACTCGAACCGTCCATCCGGCGTCCCTCGGAATCCGTATGCTACGAATCGTTCGCGGCCGCTGTGACCAGCAGCACGAACCGGGCCAGTAGACGGACGTCAACCGCCGGCTACCCCGTGTCGTGTCGCCGGGGCAGGGCGGCTTCGCGCCGGTGCGAAGCCTTCTTGTCTACCGGAACGGGGGCGCCGCGCCGCGCCGATCGGCGTGGCGACGCGCCGCGGCGACTTCACCGCCGTGTCATGGTCAAATGCACCGGGTTCGTGCCCGGCATTCAGGCGGGTAGGGCGTGGTGGCTGGGGCCGATCTCGAACTCCTCGAGCTTGCGGTAGAGCGACGACAGAGACACGCCAAGGCGTTTGGCGGCGGCCTTCTTGTCCTGGTCGACTCTGGCGAGCACCGCCTGGATATGCGCCTTTTCGTAGGCCCGCAACGCGTCGCGCAGGTTATCGCTGGCCGGGGCGGCGGGCACGCCGGCATCCTGTTGCAGGGCGCGCGGGAGATCCTTGAGCGTGATCCACTCGCCCTCGCCGAGGATCATGGCGTGCTCGACGATGTTGTCGAGTTCGCGGACATTGCCCTTCCAGGGCAGCGACATCAGCAGCTTGAGCGTCGCACTGTCGGTACTCTTGAAGGCCTTCTTCAGTTCGCGATTGTGCATCGCGATGAAGTGCTCGACGAGGGCCGGAATATCCTCGCGCCGCTCGCGCAGGGGCGGGATTTCGATGTTAACGACATTGAGCCTGTAGAAGAGGTCGTCGCGGAACCGGCCCTGCTCGACTGCCTGCCCGAGGTCCCGATTAGTTGACGCGATAATCCGGACTTCGATTCGCAGCGGCTGGCCGGCGCCCAGGGGTTGGATCTCCTTGCCCTCGATGGCTCGCAGCAGTTTGACCTGGAGATTGAAGGGCATATCGGCAATCTCGTCGAGGAAGATCGTGCCGCCCTTGGCGCGCTGGAAGAGACCCTCCTGATTGCTGACCGCCCCGGTAAACGCGCCGCGGACGTGGCCGAACAACTGACTTTCGAGGAGGTTTTCGGGGATCGCGCCGCAGTTGACGGGCAGGAAGATGCGATCGCGATAATCGCTGAAGTGATGCACCGCGCGCGCGACGACTTCCTTGCCGACGCCGCTCTCGCCGGTGATCAGCACGGTGCTCGGGGTCGGACCGACGCGGCGTACCAGGTTCATGACCTCGCGCATCGCCGTCGAACGTCCGACGAGGCTGTCGAAGTCCCACTGGCACTCGACCTGGTGACGCAGCTCCTCGTTCTCCCAGGCGATTTGCTGGGTGTGCAGATGCTGCTCGATCTTCGAGAGCATCTCGGTAACGTGGAACGGCTTGAGGACGTAGTCCCTGGCGCCACGGCGCAGGGCTTCGACCGCCGTTTCGACCGTGGCGTGGGCGGTCATGAGGATGACCGGTACGTGCGGCGCCACCTCGCGCGCATGTCTCAGCACGTCGAGGCCGTCGATACCGGGCATGCGAATGTCCGTGATGATCAGCTCGAACGGCTGCTTGTCGAGCAGAACGATGGCCTCCTCGCCGTTCATGGCGCCGGTGACCTCGTATCCCTCGTCACGGAGGTTCTCGAGGAGGCCGTTGAGATGCACGCCCTCGTCATCGACGACGAGTATGCTGCCGCGCGCATGCGGCTGGCTGCGGACACCCGGCGGGGAGCCGGCGCCGGATGCGATGCTCATGGGGTCACGTCGACTCCTCCGGTAACTCGGGGAGGCGGTTCTTGGCCTCCGAAATGTCGAGGAGCCTGGCCAGGTGGCGCAGGCAATCGCTTTCGCTCAGAAGGCCGATCAGGCGTCCCTGATCGACCACCGGAAGGCAGCCGATACGCCGGTCGAGCATCAGTCGGACGGCTTCCGCGAGAGTGGCGCCGGGGCCGACCGTGACCACGGTGCCGGTCATGACATCGCGGACCGGAATCTTCGCCAGCCACTCGCGTTCGGCGCTGCGGTGCATCTTAAGAGACGAAGAAACCGCGGCGCGGAACAGATCCCGCTGCGAGAGGATGCCAACCAGGCGTTCTCCGGATACCACCGGCATGTGCCGGATGCGGCCGAGCCGCATCACGTCGTCAGCCAGATCGAGGCTGTCGGCCGCTTCGAGGGTCGCAACCTCGCGCTGCATTAAATCGGACACAAGCATGCGAGAATCTCCTCAGGCAAATTGCGTGCCCCCCGGTCCCGTTTTTTCAAACCGAGGTCCAAGTCTAGCCCGGGGGCACTCTGCATTCCTAGACCTCGCAAGGCTGGGAGAGCGGCACCCGCCCTATTCCCAGCCGTCGGAAAAGGCTGGGCGCAATGTATGCGGTCGGAGGCGCTTGGCGCCGCGGCATGGGCTCGGCGGGCGCATGTCGGATGCTATCGGGAGACAAGTTGCGGGGGCAGTAAAACTTCGTTGCTAGATCGTTGCCAGCGGGATATAAGCGAAATACAGCCTCTGATCCCAGTGGCGGTGGGGCGTGCATGGGTGGGGCGATTGAATCGGCGGTCTCTGGCTGTGACTTTCCAGAGGGTCGTGCAGATGAATCGCCAGCACAAACACCAAGCCGCCAGAAACGCCGTCTCCTTACGCCTCCGCCGCATGGGGTTCGAAGTCAAGGACGTACCCCGCAACGGCAAGTTCGACCTCTTGGTCAACGGGTATATCCGGGTTGCCCTGAGAGTGGCCTTTCCGGGCCGCTACGCCCATACGGTCACGGTCAACGGGCGCCGTTACGCTTACGATTACAGGAGCTGGAATTTCAACTTCCACCGGCACGGCCACTGGGAACGCAAGTATTGCGATGTGTTCGTCTGCGTCGCCAAGCGGCGCCGTACCGAAGACGAGATCTTCGTGATTCCGGCAACGGCGGTCACCGGTCCGACCTTCAGCTTGCACGGGGCGGGTAAGCCCTATCGGGGCCGTTACGCGCAGTACCGCAATGCCTGGAGAGTTTTCTACGAGACGCCGCGCGAGACGGAGCCACGGAAAGTGGCTTAAGCGGCGGCCTTGTCGCGCCGGCCTGCGGTTCGGCCGCAGCCGCCGGCGGATAGGGCGGAGGCCGGGACGGCGGGTTATTCGCGGAAATTGACGAACTGCAGGGGCAGGTCGAGGTCCTGCGCTTTCAGCAGTTGTATTGCTGCCTGCAGGTCGTCGCGTTTCTTGCCGATCACTCGCACCTGATCGCCTTGCACCTGAGCCTGCACTTTCATCTTGCTGTCGCGGATCAGTTTGGTGAGCTCGCGCGCGTGGTCGGCGTCGATCCCCTGGCGCACGGTGATGACCTGGCGTGCGAGGCCGCCGGCAGCCGGTTCGATCTTGCCGTACTCCAGGGCTTTCAACGAAACCCCGCGCCGCACCAGCTTGGATTGCAGAACGTCGACTACGGCCTTCACCTTGTAGTCGTCATCCGACACGACGCGGAGGGTATCTTCCTCGACAGCGATTTCGGTCTTCGACCCTCTGAAGTCATAACGCTGTCCCACTTCTTTGCGGGCCTGATTGACGGCGTTGTCGATCTCCTGGCGATCCACCTGCGAGACAATATCGAAAGAAGGCATGGCAGGACCTCGCTCATTCGGGCAACGGTGCGGTGACGACATCGACTCCCGGCGGCACCTGGAATACGAAGCGGTCGTCGTCAACGCCGACGTTGCGACGCATACGCGTGAAGGTCAGGCGACTGACGTTGCCCTGGGGGTCGTGCACCTCGGCGCCGCGGATGTCGTAGTTGTCTCGCGCGACGTACAGCCGCAGCTTTCCGACCCCGCCGTTCGCCTTGCGGGGCGTGAGATCGAGGACAAGCGCGTTTTCGGCCGCGTCAGGCGGCGCGAGGCTCGCGGAGAAGTTGTCCGCGATACGGCCGACTCCGGTGAGGAACGACACCGGCGTGGTGGCGCGAAACGCCGCATCGAAGGGCGTCTTCAACACCTGGCGCTCCTCCGGTTGATAGAGCCACAGGGTCGTCCCGTCGGCGACCATGATTTGCGCCGCGTCGCCTCCGAGCTCGAAACGCATGCGGCCCGGTTTCTTGAACACCATGGTTCCTTCGGCGGTCACGGTCTTGCCGAGACTGGCCACGGTTGTCGCCTGGACGACGTCGGCGGTGAAATCGCGCGTTTCGTCGTAGCGCTGCTGAACCTTGCGCACGACGCTGTCGGCGTCCGGGCCGGCGGCCGCTGCCACAGTGGCGAGCAGGAGCGTCGCCAACGAGCCGGCGCAGATACGAGTCACGTCAATCCTCCAGCGCCTGCGCGAGAACTTCACGGGGGCGGCCTCCTTCGCCGGGACTTATGACTCCCTCGCGCTCCATGCGTTCGATCATCCGCGCCGCCCGGTTGTATCCGACCCGCAGGCGGCGCTGCACCCACGAAATCGACGCCTGGCGGCTCTCGGTAACGAGGCGCACGGCCTGGTCGTACATCTCGTCGTTGTATTCGTCATCCTCGCCGCCTCCGTCCTCGTCGTCCTTGCCCTCGAGGAGTTCCATCGCGTAGCAGGGCCGATCCTGCTGCTTGGCGTAGCCCACCACCTTGCGAATCTCGGCCTCCGAGACGTACGCACCGTGCAACCGTTGCACCCGCGCCTGACCGGGCGGCAGGAACAGCATGTCACCGCCGCCGAGCAGCCGTTCGGCGCCGATGGAGTCGAGAATGGTGCGCGAGTCCACGCGCGCCGTCACCTGAAACGAGAGGCGCGCCGGGAAGTTTGCCTTGATGAGACCCGTGATAACGTCCACCGACGGCCGCTGCGTGGCGCAGATCAGGTGAATGCCGGCCGCACGGGCCTTCTGCGCCAGGCGCGTGATCGGCTCCTCGACGTGGCGCCCGACGGTCATCATGAGGTCGGCCAGCTCGTCGATGATGACGACGATCTTCGGCATGTGCTCGTGACGCCGGAGCGGCTCGGCTTCGTCGTCGTCCACAAGGTCAGTGAGCTCGATGATCCCGCCCGATTCCGCCTCCTGCTCGATCACGCGGTTGTAGCTGTCGATGTGGCGCACCCCTTTCTCTTTCAAGAGCCGGTAGCGTTCGTCCATTTGTTCGACGAGGTTCTTCAAGACAATGACCGCCTTCTTGGGGTCGGTCACCACGGGAACCAACAGGTGCGGAAGGTCCTCGTAGAGCGAGAGCTCGAGCATCTTGAGGTCTATGAGCACGAAGCGGACATCGCGCGGTGTAGCCTTGAAGAGCACGCTCATGATCATGGCGTTGATCGACACGGACTTGCCGGTGCCCGTCGCTCCAGCCATCAGGAGGTGCGGCATGCGTGCGAGGTCGGCGACTACCGGGTTGCCGGCACTGTCCTTGCCCAGCGCGAGGGTCAGCTTCGAAGCCGAGTGGGCAAAGGGCTCGCTCTCGAGGATCTCGGTAAGGAAGACGTGTTCGCGATCCTTGTTGGCGACCTCGATGCCGACCACGGCCTTGCCGGGGACGGGAGCCAGGATGCGTACGCCCACGGCGCGCAGTGCCATGGCAAGGTCGTCCTGCAGATTGGTGATCCGATTGACCTTAACGCCGGGGGCCGGCTCGATCTCGAAGGTGGTGATCACCGGCCCGGGGCGTACCGCTACGACGCGTCCCTCTATGCCGAAGTTGGCGAGCTTCGCTTCCAGGATCTCGGAGCTCTTGCGCAGCGTCTCCTCCTCGATGCGAACGCCGCTGTGTTTCGGTTCGTCGAGCAGACTGAGCGGTGGCAGGTCGTAATCGCCGTCACCGGCAAACGGCAGGGACGGTTGCGGCGACTCCCGCGTCGTGCGGGAAGACGGGAGCGGCTCGGGTGCGTCGCGCAAAACGATCAAGGGCGCCGTGCCCTTTCCGGTCGGCGAGCGCTTGCGGTTGGCCGCACTGCGCTCCGGGGCGGACGCGGGCGGTTCCCCGTCGCTGCCGCTGCCGCGCAGTCGATCGACTGCTGCGCGCGCGCGGACGGTCAGGGCCGAGGCGCCGGCCTGCAGTGTCCAGCGCGTCGAGAACATAAACGACAGCACGCACGATGCTCCCGTCACGACGACCGCACCGACGGCGCCGAATCCCTCCCGCAAGATGGTGGCGACGAAACCGCCGAACCAGCCGCCGGCGCGTATCACCTCCGCGGTCGGGTTCAGCAGTCCCAGGGTCACCGCCACGCTGCCGAGGGCAGTGCACGCCGCGGCGAGCCGGACGATCGACAGTTCCGCAAACCCGGAACGTAGCAAGCGCCATCCCAGAGCCACGAGATAGACCGGCAGCAGGAAGGCGGCGCGGCCGAGTGCCGGCATCAGCAGGCTGCCGATACCGTAGCCGATCGGGCCGCCCAGATTGGCGCGCGGCTGTCCCGCCTGGAACGACAGCAGGCTCAAGAGTGCGAACGCCGCCAGTGCGAACACGACCACGCCCGCCACCTCGTTCAGTCGTTGGGCCGAGCCCGGCTCTTCCACCGGCCTTACTGCCGCTCCACTGCGTGCGCCCACCTCACATCTCCATGACGAACGGCACGATCACCGGACGACGCTCCAGGGTCTTGGTGAAGAACCGCTTGAGCGCTTTGCGCACCTCTTCCTTGACTTCGAGCGAGTCCGCGCGCGATTCCGCCGTGAGTTCGGCGAGCGCATCGAGAACCACCGTGCGTGCCCGCTGGATGTATTCCTGGGTGTCCTGCTCCGGAATGAACCCCCGCGTAACGAGGTCCGGTCCCTGAATGACCTCGCCGCTTTGCTGATCGATGGCCAGGATGGCGAGGACCAGGCCGTCGGAGGACAGGTGGCGGCGGTCGCGCAGGACGACATCCTCGACGTCGCCCACGCCCTTTCCGTCGACAAACACCCGACCCGCGTGCACCGGTTCGACCACCGCCGCCCCGCCGCCGTCGATCTGCAGCACCTGGCCGTCTTCGAGGAGAAAAGTCCGTTCGGCGGGTATGCCCACGGACTGCGCCAGGCCGCGGTGCTCGACCAGTTGGCGATACTCGCCATGGATCGGCACGAAATACCGGGGACGCACCAGCGTCAACAGCAGTTTGAGCTCTTCCTGACTGGCGTGTCCGGAAACGTGCACGGGCGCGCTGCCGGCATGGCACACGGTCGCCCCGCGGCGATACATGTGGTTGATGAGACTGCCGATGGGCTTCTCGTTTCCCGGGATGATGCGCGACGACAGCACGACGACGTCGCCGGGATCGACGCGTGCCTGTCCGTGGTCGCCCACGGCCATGCGCATCAGCGCCGAGAGCGGCTCGCCCTGGCTACCCGCCACGAGCAAGGTCACGGCGCCGGCAGGCAACTGCCTGAGATCGCTCACCTCGGCGAACAGCGACGGGGGGAACTCGAGGTAGCCGAGTTGCTCGGCGATGCGGATGCTGGTGTTGATGCTGCGCCCGAGGGTGACCACACGGCGCCCGTAACGCTGGGACAGGTCCAGTACCTGGGAGAGCCGGTGCACGTGCGACGAGAATGTGGAGAAGATCACCTTGCCCCCGGCGTCGCCGAAGATGCGGTCGAGGCCGCTGTGCACCTGACGTTCCGAGGGGGTGTAGCCGGGGCGATCGGCGTTGGTCGAATCGGAGAGAAGCAGGAGCACTCCCCGCGCGGCGTACTCGGCAAGCCCCTGCAGATCCGACGTCACTCCGTCGATCGGTGTCTGGTCGAGCTTGAAGTCGCCGCTATGAATGATCGTCCCCAGCGGGGTCGTGATCGCCAGGGCAACGGCATCGACGATCGAGTGCGTCATCTGGACCGCTTCGATGCCGAAGGGACCCATTTGCCACGGCCGGCGGGGTCGGAAGACCTCGAGGCGCGCGCGTCCGGCAAGGTCGTACTCGCGCAGCTTCTCGGTGAGCAACCCCACGGCCAGAGGCGGCGCGTACACCGGCACGTCGATCTCGCGCAGTACGTACCGCAAGGCACCGATGTGATCCTCGTGGCCATGAGTGATCACGAAGCCGAGGAAACGCTCCCCCAGGCTGTCCAGATAGCTGAGATCGGGAATCACCAGGTCGATGCCGAGCATGTGCATCTCGGGAAACATCAACCCGCAATCGATGCCGATCGCGAAGCCGTTGTATTCGATGAGCAGGCAGTTGAGCCCGATCTCGCCGAGGCCGCCGAGCGGAACGATCCGCAGCGTTCCCGTGGCGCCGCCGTTGTCGCCGACCGCGTTAGCGTCCATCGTCGCCGATCAGGTCCGCCCACTTAGCGGCGCAGAGTTGTCCACGAAGGAGCAAGGCAAGAACCTCACCATCCACCCAACAGCACGGCTGATGATACGCACGGCC
Organism: Candidatus Binatia bacterium; assembly: GCA_023150935.1. NCBI lineage: Bacteria > Candidatus Binatota > Binatia (SeqCode) > Binatia bacterium. Next base: position 21,616 of record JAKLJW010000038.1, read on the forward strand.
CGCCGCCCCAGTCAACGCGAGCACGATCGGCCAGCGCCGATCCTTGACCTTGGCTTCGAGGGAGGGAGACCGCGGTTCGGGCGAACCGCCGCTGTGCGGCTACGGGGTGAAATTCAGTCGGTCCCGGTCGCTTCGCCGTCGCCCCGCCGTGGTGCCCCGCGCAATCAACTTCACGGCGCCGCGCGTGAACACCGGCGGCAACACCACATCGACCTTGCGCGTGCACCCCGGCGTGATCGGCGTGAACGCCGCGCTCAGGTCCTGCGCCTCCATGCGCGCGACCTTGAGCGTTACGGAGAACGCGGGGCGGCGCTCTCCCGGCAGTTGCACGCCGAGGTCGGGAACGCCGGCGTAGTTGACGACGAGCCGACACGTGTTCGCCGGCTGATTGCAGTCAGTGTCGGTGAGGCACGGGTCTGCGACCTTGCCGGCCGTGCACAAGCCCGTTGCCAGGTGGCACGTCCCGCTGGTAGCGCAGATAGGATTGGTCGCAACAGACACGTCCCGGTCGCTCGGGGCGCGGAACGCGAGCAGCACTTCTCCGCCACTCTGGCTGCGACCGCCGGAGAAGACATTGGCTTGCAGCGGAATCTCGGCCGGGTCGAGCGGATTGCAGGACACCTGTTGCTCGGCAGCGTCACAGTAGCCGTCGGCATCGGTATCCGCGCCGCCGGTGCCGACGCACACGCCGCCTTCGCAAACGTCGCTTGTCGTGCATATGTCGTCGTCTTCGCAACGGAAGCCGTCGACCATTGGCGTCCCGGGCTGACAGGTCTGCCCGGGGCCGCAAGTCTCGATTCCGTTGCACAACTCCCCGTCATCGCACTCCGCGTCCGAAGTGCACGCGGCGGCCACTCCAACGGCGGTGAGCAAGAAGATCAGCATCGCCGCAGTTGCCGCGATCCCCCGCCCCACGCGCGCATAATGCTTGCCGGCGAGCGGAAATCCCCGGTTCGGCCCCATTATGGCTCTATTCGGACAATACAGCATGAGGCGCCCCCTTTCTCAGCGCGCGCGACCCATTCCGTGGCGCGTCAATCCGACACACGTACAGCTTCCCTGTCACACGGGCGGGGGCGCGTTGTCAAGAAAATTCTCTGGCGCGCCGGCGTTCCGGCGAGCTTCCTGGCAACTGGATGCGGATCGGTAAGGATCAGGAGCCCTGCCGGGCCCCGGCGACGCGAGTCGTTTGCCGTCGCCGTGCGAACGTGGCACGGTGGCGCGTCGGGGAGCTTGCCGTGCTGGTCGCCCTGGTCGCGCTCGTCCTTCTCATCGGAAATCCCGCTCCCGCCGCAGATTGCTCCGGCGACTGCAATACCGATGGTCAGGTTACCGTCGATGACCTCCTGACGCTGGTAACCATCGCCATCGGCGACCGCGCCCTCTCGGCCTGCCCGATCGGCGACGCCAACGCCGACGGCGCCATCGCCATCGACGACATTCTGACCGCGGTCGCCAACGCGGTAAACGGCTGCCCGCCGCCGACCCACAGCCCTACGCCGGCGCCCACCGCTTCGCCGACGCCAGCTCCCGACGCGACGGCAACCGCAACGCTTCCTGCAACCCGGTCCCCAACACCCGTGTCGTCACCGGTTCAGCCGGCCACCGCGACGGCAACAGAACCACCCACGGCAACGGCGCCGCCGACCGCGACACCGCCGGCCACCGCAACATCGCCCGCCGCCGTAACACCCTCGGCCACCGCCACGCCGCCCCCGAGCGCCACGGCCACACCGGAGCCCTCGGCCACCGGAACGACGTCGTTCACCGCCTCGCCGAGCGCCGGACCCAGCTCGACGCGCACACCGTCGCGCACCATGACCGGGTCACCCACCGCAACCGGCCCGCCGACCTTCACACGTACACCGTCTCGATCTCCGACGAGGACCCCGACCCGCACGGCGACTCGCCCCCCAGTCCCCACCGCTACCCGTTCGGCCACCGCGCCACCAGGCACCGCAACCGTAACCCCGACGCCGCTGGTGTATTGCCGCGAACCTCCCGGCGGACTCCTCATCCCGGACGGCAACGCCAGCACCGGGGTAACGGATTCGATGACCATACCCGATCTCGGCGGCGTCACACGCCTGCGCGTTCACGTCACCATCGACCATGGCCTTGTCGGCGATCTCATCGTCGAACTCGAGCATGTCGACAGCGAACGCGTGGCTTTGTTGCTCGACGCCCCCGGCCATCCGATCACCGAGTACGGCTGCGACAAGGCCAACGTGAACTGCGTTTTCGACGACACCGCCGTCCTCGAAGCGGAGTTGATGTGCAACCCGACGCCGCCGGCGATCGGTGGCACGGTCCTGCCCATCGACCCGTTGCTACCGCTCGCCCTCGATGCCGTCGACGGCACCTGGGAACTCAGTGTCTACGACGAGATCTTCGAGGTCCAGGGACGCCTCCTGCGCTGGTGCCTCGAGTTCCGCTGATGCCGCGACCTTGAAACCCTGAGCGCGGTTGGCTACCTAGCGAGCCACAGTTACACCGGTCGCTTCGGGAAGTTCATGCAGCACCATCAGCACCATCGTACGTGCGCCACTGAACGTGCGGTGCCTCCGGTTAACGAGTTACACGAAAGGGAGGAATCGCAGATGGCGACCGGAACCGTGAAATGGTTCAACGCAGAAAAAGGCTACGGCTTTATCCGCCAGGAGAATGGCGAAGACGTCTTCGTCCACTACTCCGCAATCGTCGGCGACGGGTTTAAAAGCCTGGAGCAGGGCGAGCAGGTGAGTTTCGACGTCACCGATGGCCGCAAGGGCCCGCAGGCGAGCAACGTCTCCAAGGCCTGATCTGCCTCATCCAACGGAGACGCCAGCCGCACCGGCGGCCGGCGTCTCCCGTTGACTCTCCCCTTCCTACCGGTAACAGTCGGCGAATGTCGACTTTTGCAATCGTTTCGGATCCCCACGTCGCGATCCCAAATCCCGAGACCGGCTGGACGCCGCCGCCCATGCCGCACGAGCCAACGATGTACGCCCAGAGCGTCGAGCTCGTGACCGCCGCAATCGAGGAAATCAACGCCGACCCTACCATCGACTTCGTCGTTGTTCTGGGCGACCTCACCAAGGATTCCGAACCCTACAACCACAGCCGGGCCCGTGAGATATTCAGCGGCTTTCGCAAGCCGGTCTTCTGCATCTCCGGCAATCATGACCAGCCGCGCCCGCCCCGCCTGCGGCCGGCCAATCTGCTCGACCCCGACGTCGCCCCGGTGCGGACCCCCGAGATTCCCCGCCTGTACGGCGATTTCGGCTTCGATCGGACCGACCGTATCGCCTATAGCCGCAATCCTACGGCAGACATACATCTCGTCGGCATCTGCTCGGCGAAACCCGACGACGACCGCGGCTACATCGCCCCTGAAATCCTCGCCTGGCTCGACGACGACCTCACCCGTAACGCGGGCAGCGGTCGCGAGCCCATCGTCATGCTGCACCACAGTATCATCGAGCACGTTCCCGGGGAGCGCGTGAACCCGCACTTCTCGTGGTTCCACGTCGAGAACGTCGACGATTTGAAAGCCGTGCTGCGCAAACACGCCGTCCGCATCTCGCTCACGGGGCATCTGCACATTCAGGACGTCAAACGGGAGAACGGACTGTACAATATCGTCACCTCGTCCCTCGCGGGCTATCCGCACGCCTACCGCGTCGTAACCCTGCACGACGGGACGCTGAGCATTCGCAGCCGCAGGCTGAAGGCGATTCCGTCGATTCCGGACCTGCAGGCATACTCGCGGCGCTTCACCGGGGATGCGTTCGTCGGCATCCTGACCGACGTGATGGGCGCCGCCCCCTTCAATTACACCCGCGAGCAGGCCGAGACGCGCGCCGAGGCGCTGCGCGACTGGTGGCCAAACATCGCCGACGGCGATGAGCGCTTCGCTTACACGGAAGAACAGGTTGGCGATCCCATGCTCGCCTCCTACGTGAACGGCTTCAGCGACAGCGATCCGCCGGACAACGATCTGGCGATCGAATTGAAGGCGCGGTCCTGAGGGTTAGCAGGCGCCCACCGCGCAACCGCGGGTCCGGGTTCGATTGCTTGCCGGCCGGCGCTGCCCTGCTACTTTCCCGAGCGAGGCCGAATCCGTGCGCACTGCCGAGGTCGTCATTGTCGGGGCCGGTTTTGCCGGTGCCGCGACCGCGTATCGTCTTGTTCGCCGTGGCGTGCGCAACGTCGTCTTGATCGAACGGGAGCCGGTACCCGGAATGCACGCCTCGGGACGTAACGCCGCCCTGGCGTTCCAGGCACTGGCCGATGCGGTGGAGGCACGTCTGGCCGTGGAAGGGGCGGCGTTCATTGCCGCGCCGCCGGAAGGATTTGCCGATGCGCCGCTGCTCCGGCGTACCGGTTCGCTGCTGGTCGCCGGTGCCGAGGGGGTCACCGCGCTGCGCGCACTGGAAACGCCTTTGCGCGCACTCGGCCTCTCGCAGGCGGGTGCGATTTCCGTGGCCGACGCGCGGCGCGCCGTTCCGGCGCTGCGTGGCGCCCCGTTCGCCGCCGCCTTCTGGAACCCATCCGACGGCGTGGTCGACATTCATGCCTTGCTGCGGGGCTATCTCGACGGAGTCCGTGCCCACGGGGGCCGCGTGGTCTATCGGCGCATGCTCACGGGCGTCGAGACCGCGGGTGGACGTGTCGCCGGCGTTGCCACCGACGACGGAAACATCTCGACGCCGTGCATCGTCGACGCCGGAGGGGCATGGGCCGGCACGGTGGGCGCGCTCGCCGGAGTCGGTACGCGGACGCTGCAGCCGCGCCGGCGCCATCTCTTCCAGACTGCGGTCGATATCCCCATCGACCGCGATTGGCCGTTCGTGTGGCACAACGATCTCGACGTGTACTTCAGGCCCGAGGGCGACGGCTTGTTGACGAGCCCGTGCGACGCGACCGATCACCCACCCGTCGAGCCCGTCGTCGACGAGACGGCGGCGCAGTTGCTCGCCGACAAGATGCCGAGGGCGTTCCCGGCGCTGGCCGGCGCGCGCATCGTTTCCGGGTGGGCGTGTCTGCGCACCTTCTCTCGCGACGGCCGCTTCGTCATCGGCCGCGACCCCGATCTCGACGGTCTGGTGTGGGTCGGTGGTCTGGGCGGCCACGGCATGACCACCAGTCCCGCCGTGGGCCGCCTCGGCGCCGCGGCGGTCTGCGGCGAAACCTCCGAAGCCCTGGCCTACTTCTCGCCCGCCCGACTGGCTTGAGAGGTCGAGATCGATCCGTTAGAGGTCGACGAGGCTCGCACCGCCATGGCCTCCAGTTCCAGCCCGCTGCCGAAGATGATGCTCGGCTTTGTCGTTCGCCGTTGTGCGACCGCGCTCGGCCGCGCACCCTCGCCCGAGGAACTTGCGGAGTGGGCCAACAACTACCGGGAGGGTGGCCGTACCGTGTACCTCTTCGGACGCAAGATCTCGCCGGCCGAAGCGCGCCTAATCCTCCGCTACCCAAGCCGGCCGGTCACCGCCCGCGGCGCCAGGCCGGCCGAGCAATCCCCTGCCGATTGCGACCTGCCCCCCAATGTCGTTCGTCTGCCGGATCCGACCCGACGTCGCGGGCGCCGGGCCGGCCGGTGACGGCCCGCACCCGCCATGCGGCCGCGTGACCTTGCCGCGCTGGAGCTGGATCGCGTTGGCGCTCGACTCGCCGACTTCGCGCATTCGATCCCGGGTAAAGAGCGCTGCCGCGAACTGAAGCCGCTGGCAAGTCGCGATGCGGCGGTCGCCGCCCTCGACGAAGCGTGGCAGGCGGTGCGGCTGATCGAGGAGGCGGGCGACCTTCCGCTCGGCGAATTTCCCGACATCCGTATCACCCTGCGGCGCGCCAGCCACGAGGGCTTTGTGCTCGACGGCCCGGCGCTGATCGAGGTCCGCGCAGTGGTCCAGTCGGCCGCTACGCTGCGCGCGTTTCTGCTGCGCCATGCGGAGAGCTTCACGCGCTTGGCCGGGTTGCCCGAGCGCCTGCGGCCGCTCCCGGCCTTGCGGACCACCCTGGAACGCGCCCTCGACGAACGCGGCGAGGTCACCGACGACGCCAGCGATGAACTCGCCGAGGTACGGCGGACGGTGCGGCAGTTGCGCGAACAGGTGACGCGCCGCCTCGATCGTCTGCTGGAACGGCCCAGCATGACGGAGCTGGCCGCCGATAAGTTCGTCACGCTGCGCAACAACCGCTTCGTGATACCGATCCGCACCGCTGTCGCCGGGCGATTTCAGGGGGTGGTGCAGGATCGTTCGGTGTCGGGAGAAACTACGTTCGTCGAGCCGCTGTTCGCCGTCGAGCTTAACAATCGCCTGCTGCTCGCGGCCAAAGAGGAGGAGCGTCTCGTCCGCCGTATTCTCGCCGATCTGACCGAACTGGTGCGTGACGCTCATGAAGCGTTGGCGGAGACCTTCGCCGCTCTGACGGATATCGACGTACTCTCCGCCAGGGCGCGTTTCGCCCGCCAGTACCGGTGTACCCAACCGCTGCTCGACGACGCGGAAGTGGACCTGCGCGCCGCCCGGCACCCGGGCTTGCTGTTCACGGAACGCCCGGTAACTCCGATCGACCTGCGCCTGCCGTGCGGCAAGCGCGTGCTTGTCGTCACTGGACCGAACACCGGCGGCAAGACGGTGGCCCTGAAGACCCTCGGCTTGCTCACGCTCATGGCTCAAAGCGGGCTGCTCGTCCCCGCCGCGGAAGGCAGCCGGCTGCCTTACGTCACCTCGGTCTACGCCGACGTCGGCGACGACCAGAGCATCGAACGTAACCTGTCGACCTTCTCTGCCCACGTCGCCAATCTCGCGCAAATCCTCGCCGCCGATCTGACCGCCGCCCTGGTTCTGCTCGACGAGCCGGGTGTCGGCACCGACCCGGAGGAAGGCGCGGCACTGGGAATCGCCCTCATCCGGGCACTGGCCGCCCGCGGCGCTCGCGTCGCAGTGACGACCCACTACGCGGCGCTGAAGGTGTTCGGTCTGACCGACGCGAACTGCGTGACGACCGCGGTGGACTTCGACGTCGAGCGCCTCCAGCCGCTCTATCGCATGACCTACCACTCCGTCGGCGAGAGTCTGGCGCTGCCGATCGCGCGTCGCCTCGGCTTACCGGCCGCCGTTCTGGACGCGGCGGAGCACGAGCGCTCGGCCGACGCGCGGGCGCTTTCCGCTGCCATGACGCGGCTGGAAAGCGCCCGCCGGACTTACGAAGAACGCCTGGCCGCGGTCGAACAGGATGCGCGCGCCGCGGCGGCTGCCCGGGCGGAGGCCGAACGATTGCAAAGCGAGTTGCTCGGCAAACGGCAGCATGCCTGGCAGGACGAACTGGAGTCGGCGAGGTCGTTTGTCAGGGACTTGCGGGCCGAAGGCCGTGAGATGATTGCCCGTCTGGAGCGCGGCCAGGCGGACCGGCGGGCGCTCGAACGGCTGGTGCGTGCGCAGGACACGGCCGTGCGGGAGCGCGCGGCAGCGGTAACGGTGCCGGCCATGGCAGAACCGGTGCCGGCGGGGCCGCCCCGCGCCGGCGACGAGGTGGTGGTGGGAGACCGGGGCATACGCGGGCAGTTGCTCAGCGTCGACGGGGATCGCGCCTGGATACAGCGCGGCAACATGCGCTTCGAGGTCGCCACGGCCCTCCTGCGGCGGGTCGAACCGGTACGCAGCGTGCAAGTTGCCGTTCGTCTCGAAGCGGCGCCGGCCGAGGCGGCGCCGGAGATCAGCCTGATCGGCATGCGGGTGCGCGAGGCGATTGCCGCCCTCGACGGATTCCTGGATCGGGCCGCGCAGACGAGTCTTGGTTCGGTTCGTATCATTCACGGCATCGGCAGCGGCGCGCTGCGCCGTGCCGTTGCAGAGTACCTTTCGATGTCACCCTATTGCGTCGGCTTCCGCTCCGGCGAGGCGAATGAGGGTGGGGCAGGAGTCACGATTGCCGAGCTCGCGTCCGGGTAGCCAACCGGCGCCCAACCGCAAAGTCGGCTGAGGAAGTACCTCGATGCGCGGCCACGGGGCGGGTCCCGCTCGCCTCCGCTCGCCTTTCCGGCTACGTTCGACGGCGATAAGTGGGTGAGGAGTCGCGCGCCCCCGAATCGCCGTTATTACAAGGGATGCCCATGCCCACACCGCAGGAGATCCTCGAAACGCTCAAGACCGTGAAGTACCCGGGTCTCGGCCGCGACATCGTTTCGTTCGGCCTGGTCAGGGACATCGAGGTCGGATCGGACGGAATCACCGTCATATTGGCCCCCACCACGACACGGGAAGAGGCGATCGCCGAGTTGCGGGCGGCCGTTGCCCGGGCGGTGACGACGATGCCGGGAGTGGCCACGGTCGACATCGTCATCGCTCCACCGCCACCCCCTGCTCGGCGGGCGAGTTCGACCCCGGCCGGCCTCCCGGGCGTTACTCATATCGTGGCCGTGGCCAGCGGCAAGGGCGGCGTCGGTAAGTCAACGGTAGCGGTCAATCTGGCCCTGGCCCTGGCCCGGTCGGGAAACCGGGTCGGCCTCCTCGATGCGGATGTTTACGGACCGAGTGTGCCCCTCATGCTGGGGCTGACGGAACGGGCCGCGGCCACCGCCGACAAACGAATTCTTCCCATCGATAAGTTCGGTATCAAGATCGTTTCGCTGGGTCTGTTCGTCGACGACCGAACCCCGATCATCTGGCGCGGGCCGATGCTCGGCAAGGCGTTGACGCAGTTCCTGCGCGACGTCCAGTGGGGCGATCTGGATTACCTGGTCATCGACCTGCCGCCGGGAACCGGCGATGCCCAGCTCACCATCACGCAGCAGGTTGCGCTTACCGGTGGGCTGATCGTTACCACGCCGCAGGATGTCGCTTTGCTCGACGTCAGACGTGGTGTGGCCATGTTCCAGCAGGTCGACGTTCCCGTCCTCGGCGTGGTCGAGAACATGAGCTACCACATCTGTGGCGGTTGCGGCGCTCGCGCCGAGCTGTTCGGCCACGGCGGCGGTGCGCGCATGGCCGCCGAGCTTCACGTACCGTTTCTCGGCGAAGTCCCGCTGGTGCGCGACATACGTGCCGCCGCCGACGCCGGGGAGCCGATCGTTGCCGCCGATCCCGACCATCCGCAGAGCCGGGCTTTTCGCGAGATCGCGCAACGCCTGGTCACCGAGTTGGCCGAGCGCCGGCTAGCGGCAAAGGGGTGAGAGGCGACCGGGAGCCTCGCCCTCCCCATCCGAATTCCTCGCGCCGTGCGCGCAAACTCGGAAATCGCGGATCAGGCTCTATTCGCCAGCACGACCCCCGCAATGTGGCGGCCGATAGCCAACGACGCCGTGGCCGCCGGCGATGGCGCGTTCAGAACATGCACGGCATTCGGCGTTTCGACGATGTGGAAGTCGTCAACCATCGACCCGTCGGCGGCAACGGCCTGCGCCCTTACGCCGGCGCCGCCCGGACCCATGTCCGACTCGCGCAAGTCCGGCACCAGGCGCTGCAGCGCGCGAAGAAACGCCTGCTTGTTCGCGGAGCGGTACATCTCATAGAGGCCGGTGCGCCAGTAACGCGCGCTCATCGCCCAGAAGCCGCGATAAGCTATCGTGCCGAGAACCTCGCGCGGTCGCACGGTGGTCCAGCGGTATCCTTCGCGAGCCAGGGCCAGCACGGCGTTGGGCCCGGCCTCCACTTCGCCTCCGATGCGGCGCGTGAAGTGAACGCCGAGGAAAGGGAAGGTCGGGTCCGGCACCGGGTAGATCAGGCCGCGAACGACCCGCTGCTCCGGCCGCAGCGTGTAGTACTCGCCGCGAAACGGGATGATGCGGACGTCGGGGCGCAACCCCATCGACACGGCGACGCGGTCGGCGTGCAGGCCGGCGCAGTTAACGAGCTTGTGCGCGGTCAAAGATCCGGAAGTCGTCTCGATGTGCACGCGGCTACCGGTCACGCCGATCGATTGCACGCGGGCGTGGGTGCGAATCGTCACATCCCGCTCGCGCAGGACCGTGGCGAAGGCGCGAGCGACTTCCCCGAAGTCGACAATGCCGGTGTGCGGCGAGTGCAATGCCTGTACGGCCCGCGCGTGCGGCTCGATCTGCCGCAGTTGCGCGGGATCGACGATCGCGAGACCCGGGACTCCGTTCGCGATGCCGCGCTCGTGCAGTGCATGCAGGCGCGGGACCTCGGCGGCGTCGGTGGCGACGATGACCTTGCCGCAGCGTTCGTAGCGAATGCCGTGCGTGTCGCAGAACTCGGTTAGCAGTCGCGCTCCTTCGACGCAGAGCCGCGCCTTGTGCGATCCCGGCTTGTAGTAGATGCCGGCGTGGATGACGCCGCTGTTGTGTCCGGTCTGATGTCGCGCGACGTCGCTTTCCTTCTCGAGCACCGTAATGGCCGCGCCGCTCCGCTTCTCGCTCAACGCGAGCGCGGTTGCCAGGCCCACGATTCCGCCGCCGACAATGGCGATGTCCGTGTCCGGCGCACTCACCGCGGCACCCGTTTCGCTTCGATTAGTCTCGCCTTTGCGCGAGCGTGCGCGAACCTTCGCGGAATATGACGTCGATCTTGTCGCCGCGCTCCGAGGTCACCACGCCGAGCCCGAAGGTCGGGTGGGCCAACAGATCGTTCACCCGGAAGGCGTCGCGAACCGAGTACGAGCGTGCTGCACCCCCGTCACGGCCGCGGACGAGGGCGTCGTAGTCGACCGGCGGGTTGCCGGTTCGGGGCGAGGTCCGCCGCGCCCCCGGCGCCGACGATCGGCTCCGGGTTGCCCGCGTGGTAGAGCCCGGCGCGTTCGCCCGCCATGCGTGCTGCGCCCCACACGTATTGCAGTGAACGCGGGTGATGCGTTCCCGTATTAGCGCTTCGATGGTATGCGCCAGCACCAGCTTGCACTTCGCGCACCATCCATCGACGTTCTGCCCGACGCTCCGGTTTCCCATGCAACCTCCAGGACCACCGAACCCGGACGACGGGCGGTGGGTCCCGGGACCATAGCGCTGCAACGCGCGGCCGCCAGTCCCGACGCCACCCATTCTGACGAGCCCGCGCCGAGAGGACGGCGCTCCTTCTCCTTCCAGCCGGCCCTCGCACGAGATGTTGAGGGTCTGGCTGAGGACCCGGGATTGGGGCTTTGGACTTGAGGCCCAGGATGCGGGTAGATCTGGTGGACGAGGGTAGACGTAGGGGCACGTTGCTACGTGCCCCTACGTCGGATGATGTTACGGGCACGTTGCTACGTGCCCCTACGTCGGATGACGATGCGACCGCGGATGACGGTTGATTGATCCTGCCATGAGCCGATTCGACCCCGACACCCATCGCCGCCGCTCGGTCCGCCTGCCCGGTTATGACTATGCCCAGGCCGGCTGGTATTTCGTGACGGTCTGCACGCATGACCGCGCGCTCCTCTTCGGCGATGTGGTGAACGGGGCAATGCAGCCGAACGACCTTGGCGAGATCGTGGCCGAGGAATGGGCGCGGACCGCCGCGATGCGCCCCACCGTGACGGTCGATGCATTCGTTATCATGCCCAATCACATCCACGGCATCATCGTGATCGGTAGGGATAGGGGCACGTTGCAACGTGCCCCTACCGTTTCGGGCGCCGATGCGGGCGCCCCACGTGCGACAACAACGGAACGATTCGGCAAGCCGACGCCCAATTCCATCCCCACCATCGTCCGCCTGTTCAAATCCGCGACCACCAGGCGGATCAACGCGCGGCGCGGACTCCCTGGTGTGCCGGTGTGGCAACGCAATTATTACGAACACATCATTCGCGACGAAACATCCCTGCACCGTATCCGGCAGTACATCGGCGACAATCCGGGGCGATGGGACAGAGACCCGGAAAATCCGGCGTACGGGCACGTTGCTACGTGCCCCTATCCCGGATGGCGTACGGGCACGTTGCTACGTGCCCCTATCCCGGATGGCGTACGGGCACGTTGCTACGTGCCCCTACTATTTCGCCCGGGGCTGGCGTTTCGTCGAGGCGCACGGTCCGCGCGGCGCGAAGGTTTTCCGAAACGTCGCCGGCGGGCGCCGGCAAGGTCGCTACAGGTCGCGATAGCTCGCTAACTCGATCTCGCGTTTCGGTAGCGCCTCTCGCACCCGCGCGCTGCACAAAGCTTCCACCTCTGCGTCGCACTCGTAGTCGCGGGGACGCCACCGCGCCGCTTCCGCGTCGACGTGACTGGCGTGGCAGTAGATCTCCGTCGTCCCCCGCGGCAGAGCCGCGAGCACGCCGAGCAGGTACGCCTCGGTGACGTGGCCGCTCTGGTGCAGCCCGAAGACCCGATCGACGCAGCGGATGCCTTGCGCGGCAAGCCGCGGCGCCGCATACCTCGCCAGACTCCGGAAGATCGCCGCCTCTGCGACCTTGCGCGCCGGCGCGCGCCGGTCGAGCCGCAGCGACGTGCGCAGCGGCTCCCGCGGCAGACGCAACGCCCGAATCCCATAATCCGGCGCGAACTGCAGAAGGATGTTCAGCACCGTCGGATGGACGTGGACGTTCAGATGGCCGTCGACGTGTGAGAGGGGCAGGCCGGTCGCCGAGAACGCCTCCAGTTGAGCGCGGATCTCCCGCGCCAATTCCGCCCGGATGCGCGGCGTGAAGAAGTAGCGGAACCCGGCCGCAACCGGACTCGTGCGAAACATACCGTCCGCCCCGACGAGCCGCGGGATCGCCGGCGGCAACACGGCCGCCCGGCCCTGGACCAGTACGAGGTGCAGCCCGACGGAGAGAGTTGGCGTCTCTCGCGCCAAACGCGCAGCCTCGTCGCACGCGGCACCGGTGACCATCAGGCCGGCGTTCGTAAGGATACCGTTGCGATGCGCCCCGAGGATGCCCGCGTTCACGCCGGAAGAAAGGCCGAAGTCGTCGGCGGAGACGATGAGACGCCGCATTGCCGGGTTCGCCACCAAACGGGCTCGGCCTCTCTGTCCCGCGGGCTCTTCACCCTCTCATCGGGATAGCGCCCCGGACGGGGGCGAACTCGAAGCTGCAGACAGAGCGCGCAGCAAGCCCTGCTGGCGCCAGAGTATAATCAGCCCGATGAATGCCCATGTCAGCTCGCGGATGCGCCGGACGATACCCGCCGCCAGTCCCTTGGCCGGTCCGAGACCGAGGACCGTGAAGATCAAGACCTTGCCCCCCTCCTGCGTCCCGGCTTTCACCGGCACGAAGAACAGCAGACCGTCTATGGCAGCAGAGAGCACTTCGATCGTCAGGGCGCGCTCGACACTGGCGCCGACGTCGAGAAACCACAGAATTAGGTACATCTCCAGCACGCCGCAGGTCCATCCGACAAAGAAACAACCCGCGGAGCGAACAAAGGCGCGACTCGACTTGCCGTGGAAGCGCGCGATCTCGGCGTCGAGACGCTCGAAGCTTCTCAGCAGGTGCGGTCCACGCTCCGGCAATCCCAGCCGGTGCGCCGCTCGCAATAGCGGCGCGAACATCCCCCGGCGCTGCGCCCAGATCAACGCTGCCGCCGCGGCCGAGAAGAGCGCCAGACCGATGAGCATGCCCCGGCGGACCCCCGACGGCAGCGGCGCCTCGTCGAGCACCAGTAGCAGTCCGACCACGATGAAACCGATCTGTCCCACCGCCTGCGTCAGCTTGGCCACCGCCACCGACGCGACCAGCGAAGTCATCGGGGCCGCGTCCCGCAGGAGCCGCGTGCGCACGAACTCGCCGCCGAGCGTCGCCGTCGGCGTCGTGTAGTTCACCCCGTCGCCGGCAATGCGCGCCGCAACGAATCGCCGGAACGGGATCCGCGGCCGGGGCTCGGGAAAGGCGAAAAACCAACCGAACGTGTTGGCCGTAATGGCCAGCGACTCCTGCGCGATGATGAGGAGAATTCCCCAGCCCACGAGCCGCAGGTTGGCGAGTACCGAGGCGGCACCGAGCTGGTAGACCAGGAAGACGAATAGTCCGATGCCGGCCGCCAGCAAGAGGCGCTCGATGTTGCGCAACGGCCCACTCGGCCGACCCGCGCCCGCGCCCGCATCGATCGGCTCTGCCTCGCTTGCCGCCCTCTGCGGTCGTTCCGGGACCTCTTCGGCGGCGGGGATCACAATCCACCAGTACGCGACGACGACGAGAGCCGCAAACGCATACGACCCCACCGCGGCTCCCCAGACGAACCACGCCAAACGGTCAACCACGGCGAAGAGCACCAGCAGATAGGCGAAGTCGCGACCCATCACCGCCTCGATCGCCCGCAGCAGCCAACGCCGCTTCCGGTGCCTCGGCAGGTCGCACGGAACGCGCGTCAACGCCTCGATGCCGGGGAGATATCGGTACGCGACGAGGCCGTTGACGGCGAACCCGCCGAGCAGCAACGCCAATAACCATCCGAACGGAGCCTCGGCATCGCGGCGGTAGAGACCAATCCCGAGACCGACAAAGATAGCGGCGTGTACGATGTTGTCGTTGAGGATGTCGAAACGCCGCCCCGCATCGGAGTCCTGAAAGCGTAATCGTGCCACCTCCCCGTCGCAGCCGTCGACCATGGTCGAGAACAGGAACAGGAGCGTGCCGGCCAGCCCTGTCCAATAGGTTCCCGCCCCGAGAAAGACCGCTCCCAACAGGCCGACGGCCGTTGCCAGCACGGTCACCTGATTGGGCGTGAACTCGGTGTGTCGGACCAACCAGCGGCTGATCGGCGTCGAGATGCGACGGTCGAGGAGTCGCGCCAACGGTCCGTCGGTTGCAGCACGTTCTTGACGCAGTTGTTCCGCAAGCGCCGTCTCCGCCGCCTTGACCTGTGCCTCGTCGGCCACGCGCCAGCAGAAGACGCCGTCGCCCGGGGTCGACCGCCATGCACCCTTCGCGTTCAGAAAGGCGTCAAGCGCAGGTCCGACATCGGCTGCCGTTTCGTAAAGGCCGGAAGCGCGCAGGTCCGCCGCCCGAATCAGCGCGACGCCGGCACCGGTGCCGGCGAACTGCAACGGTGTGCCGTCTAGCTGCGCGTCCGCAAGGCGTTCGAAAGTCGCCTGGGTCACCACGCAGTCGGCCGGAACGACGACGACGCGCTCATCGTCGTCGGACGAGCAGGCGCGGCCGATCTCGACCGCGCGAGTGCGCGGATCGGCATCGAACAACGCTTGCACACGCTGCGTATGCGGCCCGTCGGCAATGACGATGCGAGCGAAGCCGGCGCGCTGCCCCGCCAGCACGGCGCGCAGCAAGATCGGCAGGCCGGCAACGCGCAGGAAGCTAGCCGCCGTGGGCGGCAGTACGAGGAGCGTCGACACGGCCGTCCTTCACCGGGAGTTGGCGCGGCAGGGCCAGCACTACGCCGCCGCTGCGGCTCGAGGCATAGGCCAGGTGGAGCATCGTCAGGCAAAGCTCGGCCTCTTTGCGGCCGCGCCCACGAGCCGCCGGATCATCGAGTTCTCGCTCGAACTCGGCCACCACGCCTGCGAACCAATCCGGATGGTGCGATCCGGCAGACAGCGCCGTACCCAGCATGCGGGTTTCGCGACCGCCGTCGGTGTCGAGGTCGACCCGGGCGTCGTCCACCAGCAATTCGCCGCGGCTGCCGAGCAAGCGCCAGCGGGTGCTCCGACCGGTCGCCGCCCACGTCAGCCGCACTTCGGCGGTCAACGAAGGGAAGCCGACGGTGCAGGTCGCCGTGTCCTCGACGTCCGCATCGACGAAGCGCCGCCGCTCCAACCGGGCGGCAATGTGCGCCGGTGACTCGCCGGCAAGTCCGAGCAGGAGATAGAACGCATGCCAGCCGTGGTCGACGAGGATCCCGCCGCCACCGATACCGGCCTGCAACCGCCAGTTCTCGGCCGTCGTCACCGAACAGCCGTCGCGCTCGGTTTCGATCTCGATGCGGCGCAAGGCACCGAGCCGACCGTCGGCCAGGATCGCTCTGACCAGCCGATACGCCTCGGCATGGCGCCAATTGTGTACCGGGAAGAGCACTACGCCCGCGCTATCCACGGCATCCGCCGCCGGCGCGTAGTCCGCCAGCGAAGTCGCGAGCGGTTTCTCGCACAGCACGTGCGCGCCGCCGGCGGCGGCAGCAACGATCGCCGCGGTGTGCATGGCCGGCGGGGCCGCGATGTCGACAAAGTCGAGTCTCTCGGCCGCGAGCAAGGAGGCGATGTCCGGATAAACCCGTGCCGCCGGCAGGAGTTCCTGCGCGAGCAGGCGCCGGCGCGGGTCGGGATCGGTGACGGCGACAATGCGGAACCGGTCGCACGCTCGCCAGCCCGGCACGTGGCCGTTGGCGGCGACGTTGCCGAACCCGACGATGGCGCCGTCGCGCACCGCGGTCATTTCCGGTACGCGCCCGAGGCCGCCACTTCGGCGAATACTTCGTCGAGAATGGCGATGCCGTCGCGGGCTTCGCTTTCGGTGATTATGAGCGGCGGATTGATCCGCACGCGCGCGAAGTAGCCCATGAGAAGCAGACCGCGCCGCAGCGCGCCGAGGAAGATCCGCTCGCTCACCGCGGCGGACAGCGGCTCTCTGGTGGCGCGGTCTTTGACCAGATCGAGACCGATCAGCAGGCCATGTCCGCGCACGTCGCCGATGAACTCGTACTTCTCCTGCAGGGCCTTCAACTCGTCGAGGAGAAAAGCTCCGACCCGACGCGAGTTGTCGACGAGTTCGTCATCGATGATCGTCTCAACCGTGGTCAGGGCCGCCGTCGCCGCCAGCGCGTTGCCGCCGTAGCTCGACGAGGAGCTACTGGGCCTGGCAAACGGCAGTGACGAGGTGATCGCGTCGGTCGAGATCAGGCCGGTGACCGGAAAGCCGCAACCGAATCCCTTGCCGATGGTCATGATGTCGGGCTCGGTATCGGTGTGTTCGCAGCCGAACATCGTCCCGGTCCGACCGAATCCGGTGATCATCTCGTCGGCGATCAGCAGGGCCTCGTTCTCGCGGGCGATCTCGGCAATGCCCGGAAGGAACTCCGGCGGCGGGACGATGTTGCCGGCGGTGCCCTGAATCGGCTCGACGATGATCGCCGCCACCGAACCGGCCGTGGCGGTCTTGAGCGAATCGCGCACGAAGTCCAGGCAGAACATGCCGCAGTCGGGATGCTTTAGCCGGAAGGGACAGCGATAGCAGTCGGCGTAAGGAACGAGATGCGTGCCCGGGTAGAGCGGACCCCACTTCTGCTTCCACGGATCGCCAATGAGACCCATGACGCCACCGGTCTTGCCGTGAAAGCCGCCCCAGAAACCGACGATTTCGTGTTTCTTCGTATATGACTTGGCGAGACGCACGGCGGCTTCGACGGCCTCGGCGCCGCCGCTGTATAGCTGGGTGCGTTTGAGCGCACCGGGCGTCAACTCGGCAAGCAACTTGAGCAGTGCGGCGCGCGGCTCGCTGGTGAAGCTGCCAACGGCGAGACGGCCGACCTGGTCGGTCAGCGCCCGCACGAAGCGGGGGTGGGAGTGCCCGAGGCTGGCCACCGCCACGCCGGCGAAGAAGTCGAGGTACTCGTTGCCGTCGGCGTCGTACAGCCGGCAACCCTTGCCCTCGACCATGGCGAGTTCGGAGAGCTGGGCGATGCGTTGCAAACCCGGCGCGATCCAGTCGCGTTCGGCGTCGATAATGGCCTTCGAGCGCGGTCCCGGCAGGCGCAGCGCGTGCGCCTCCTGGGGCCTGTCCTGTTTCTGCACAGTCTTCACTGGAGCGTCGTAACCTCTTGAATGTACGCGGCAATTGCCGATGCCGCCCGAGAGCGACAGCGAGCGTAGCTAGGCCAATCGTTCAAGTCAATCAGGGTCAGGCGGCCGCTCGGATCGCAGACGCAATCGCCACCGTAGATCTCGACACCAAGCGCCGCCGCCGCCTGCTGGCCGAGGCGATCGATGCCGTCGTGCACGCTGTCGGCGAGGCCCCCACCGGGAGGTCTGACACCGAAAAAGAAGCGTCCGCGCACGGCGTAGAACTTCACGACCGCGCCGGGGACATGGCGTTGCACGACCGCGGCGCGAATACCGCGACTGCGGAAGCCGGACACCGCGGCGTCGAAGGCGGCGGGCGTGTCGACGAAGACGACGTCGTCGGGGTCGGTGGCATGCACGTCGCCGCGCTTGAGCCAGGCACCGTCGGGGAACATCGCGCCGGCCGGCACCGCGTCGGTCGCGATCATCCGGCTTTCTGGAAACGCGATCCCGGCGGCAGTGAGTAGCGGCACGGTGCGGTGCCGCTGACAGTTGAGGATGGCCTCGGGCGTGTTGACGACGCGGATACCGCGCCGCTCCCATGCCGCCAACCGCGCGAGGGCGCGGTCGCCCTGGGCCATCGTGAACACGACGGTACCGACTTGCGGCTCCGGCCAGCGTTCGTCGTCGCCATCGACGACACCGACCGCACACCCCGCCGCGCGCAGGGTGTCGATCACCGCGTCGAGGATGGCTCGGTCGTCGTCGACGCGGCCCGGGGAGAATACCCTCTCGCGCCTGATGCCGAGGAACGCGCTCATGCGCGATAGCCTCCGCGGACAAATACCTCCGCCACGGCCAGGTCCTCCGGGCGATCCACGTCCACGGTCTTGCCGACCCGGGTGCCGTACAGCCGGTATCCGCTCGTCAGCAGATGGCCGAGGAACTGCCGCAGGGCGGTGAACCCGCGTTGCCGCGCCGTGTCGATCTCGCGGAAGATGACCGGATCGAAGACGTAGAAGCCGGCGGTGACCAGGCCGCTGCCACTGGCCTCCGGGCCCAGCGCGCTCAGGCGGCCATCGGGATCGAGTCGGGCCCAGAGCGGTTTCTCGTCGTCGACGAACGTGCTGAGGGCCAGTACCGCATCGGCCTCGGTACGATCGGTCGCCCCAACAGCGAAGTCGCGAATCGTGATCGAGCTGCAAACGCCGTCCACCGTCAGCAGCAGGAAGCGCGACGGACCCAGCAGGGGAGCAAGCGTGAACAAACTTTCCATCGAACTGGGCGTCGTGCGCCGCACGAAGGCGAAGCGCAGCCCGGGCCAGCGGCGGCGGCAGTGGTCCTCGATGCCGGTGGACATCTCATTCACGATGCAGGCAACCTCGGCGATGCCCGCCGCCGACACCCCGGCCAGGACGTAGTCGATGAGGGCCTGTCCGGCGACCTCGACCAGCGGCTTCGGCCGGGAAATACCCGCGGCGACCAGACGTTCGCCCAGCCCCGCAGCGATGATCGCAGCCTGCATATCAGCCTCTTGCCCCCGCAACGATGGCCGGCAACTCCGCCAGAGCGTGGATTCGATGATCGACTATGAGCGGGTCGGGACACACGGGAGGCGGCGAGCCGACCAGCCACGCCGTACGCAAACCGGCGCCCCATGCACCGGCGATGTCGTTGTTGAACGAATCGCCCACGTAGAGAGCCTCCAGGGGCAGGCAACCGACCCGCCGCAGGGCGAGCGTGAAAATGCCGGGAGCGGGCTTGCGGAGGCCGACGCGGTTCGAATCGACGATAGCGTCGAGCAGCGGGGCGATGCCGTTGTCGGCGAGGACACGGTCGACGTTGCCGTAGAAGTTCGACACGACGCCCAACGCCACGTGGGGACGGAGGAGTTCGAGGACGCTGCGGCTTGCCGCGAGCGCGGCGGCCGCCCGATCGAGGAAAGCGTCGGCGATGCGGTCGGCGACCGCCGCCGCGGCGGGTCCGAGATGCGCGACTTGATGGCGCGTGTGGAACGTTACGGTAGCCCGCAGGTCCATCCCCGCCACGGCCGGGTTGGCGTACGCGGCCCGAGTTGCGGCGTCGAAGGCGGGGCGGAACCGCTCGAAGGACAGGTCGACGCCCGCATCGCGATAGAGGGCGAGGAAGCGATCGAGCCAGTGTGAAGCCGGCCCGTCGAGCGTGCCGCCAAAGTCGAACAGGACGGCGCGGAGGCGCATCAGCGGGACGTAAGCCACGCAGCCCGGCGGAGTCAACGGCCGGACAAAGGAGCCGGAGACCGGGAACCGGCGAGGAGCGAGGGGACTGCGACGGACGCCGCTCGGCCCCTCGCGCGCCCGGCGGCCCCGCTTCCGAATCGTTGACAAACCGCGGCGCCGCTGATTGATGTCGGAATGGGTGTCGGTGGAGCCGGCACACCACCCGGCGCACGACCACGAGTGATAATGGTGCAGGCGGGGATAGAGCGTGTCGCGGACCGCGTGAGCGTGCGGCTGGAGAATCGAGCGTGGCATGAGAAGTCCCGTCGAGTTTTCACATCGGACGCGAACCAGGGCGCTGGAGACGCTCGACCGCGAGCCATTCGACCTCCTGGTCATCGGCGGCGGCATCACCGGCGCCGGCATCGCGCGGGACGCCGCGCTGCGCGGCATGCGGGTGCTGCTGACCGAACGGCGCGACTTCGCCGTCGGGACCAGTAGCCGATCCTCGAAACTCATCCACGGCGGCGTGCGCTACCTGCAACAGGGCGACGTCGGGCTGGTCATGGAGGCCGCCAACGAGCGCCGCGTCCTGCGTCGTCTCGTGCCGTACCTGGCGCGGCCGATCCAGATGCTGGTGCCCGCGCAGCGGCGTTCGGGGTACGCCAAGCTGAGTGCCGGTCTGTGGACCTTCGACCGCATGGCGCGGGTGTCTCACGACGAACGTAACCAGATGCTCGACCGTGAGGAGACGTTGCGCCTCGAGCCGTTGCTGCGCGCCGATAACATCTACGGGGCGGCCGTGTATTACGAGTGCCTGACCGACGACGCGCGTCTGGTACTCGAGAACCTCAAGTCGGCAGTGGCGTTTGGAGCCACGGCCGTGAACTACGCCCCGGTTGAACGGCTCGTCATCGAGGGTGGCAAGGTCGTGGGAGCCGTGGTGCGCGACGTCCTCGGCGAGCGGGCGATCGAGGCCAGGGCCAGCGTGGCGGTCAATGCCGCCGGGCCGTGGGTCGACGAAGTGCGACTATTGCAGGGCGGCGGCGAGAAGCCGCGCTTGCACCTGACCAAGGGCATTCACCTGATCGTGCCCCGCGAGCGTCTGCCGGTGGTGCGCAGTGTGGTCATGACGGCGCGCGACAAGCGGCCGGTGTTCGCGGTGCCGCGCGGCGATACCGTTTATCTCGGTACCACCGATACCAATTACGACGGACAGTACGACGACCCCGCAATCACCCGGGAAGACGTCCAGTACCTGCTCGATGCGGCCAACGACACGTTCGACGTCGCGCCGCTGGGCTTCGACGACGTCGTCGGCGCGTGGGCCGGCTTGCGTCCGTTGCTGCACCAGGACGGCAAGAAGCCGGAGGAGATCTCGCGCAAGGACGAGATCATGGTGGGACCTGCAGGCTTGATATCGATTGCCGGCGGCAAGCTCACTACGTACCGGAGAATGGCCGAGCGAGTCGTCGACATGGCGGCCGAGCGAGCCGCCAGATTAGACGGCAAGCGGCCGCACCGCCGGGGCGAGAGCGATAGCGAGTTGCTGTGCGGTGGCGCCACCGACGAGGACCTCGCAGCGTTTATCGCGCGGCTGCGAACGAAATGGCCGGAGGCGGACGCCGACATCGTCGAGCGTCTGGTCGGCACGTACGGCAGCAACGGATCACGGATCGTGGAGGGGATGATGGCGGACCCGGCCCTGGGCGAGCGCGCGGTGCCGGACCTCGCTCTGACCCGCGGCGAGGTCGCCTACGCCGTGCACGACGAAATGGCGATGACGCTGGAGGACGTGCTGGAGCGGCGGACAAGGCTGTTCTTATGGGACGTCCACAACGGTCTGACCGCGGCGCCGCGGGTCGCCGACTGGATGGCGCAACTCCTTGGCTGGAGTCCCGATCGTCGCCGCGCGGAGCTTGCAGCCTACGAGGACCACGTGCGCGACGTGAAGGGCTTTCTCGGGGACGCCGAGCCGGAGGAGTTGCGGGCCCTGAGGGCGTGACCCGTTGGGGCGGGCCGGCCTTTCGTCCCGCCGCCCGCCTCTGGTAGACAGCGGCCATGCCGCTGATTCTTGCCATCGACGAGGGGACCACGGGCGTTCGCGCCCATGTCATCGACGAATCGAGCACCGTGCGCGGGGCGGCGTACCGCGAGTTGACGCCGCTCTATCCGATGGCCGGTTGGGTGGAGTTGGATCCCGAGGCCATCTGGGATGCGACACGCACCGTATGCGCGGCGGCCCTGGCGGCAGCCGGGGCCCGACCCGCCGACCTCGCGGCCATCGGTATCTGCAATCAGCGCGCGACGACGATCGTGTGGGAGCGGAAGTCGGGTCGGCCCGTGTATCCCGCGATCGTCTGGCACGACACGCGCACGGCGGACCGTGTGCCGGACTTGCTCGCTCGGGGGGTGTTCACCAACGCCATGGCGTCGGCGACGAAGCTCGAGTGGATACTTGCCACCATTCCACACGGGCCGGAACGCGCCGAACGTGGCGAACTCTGCTTCGGCACGGTCGACACGTGGCTCGTCTGGAAGCTGACCGGTGGTGCGGCGCACGTTACCGACAGTTCCAACGCTTCGTGCACGACGCTCTTCGATCCGCTTCAGGGCGTATGGGACGCAAGCATCCTGGCGGCGCTGCGGGTGCCGCCGGCGATTCTGCCCGAGGTGCGTGCGAGCAGCGAGGTGTACGCCATCGCGGCGAAGGACGCCATCGGGGCGTCGTGTCCGGTCGCCGGCATGGCCGGCGACCAGCAAGCGGCGATGTTCGGCGAACTCGGCGTCGATCGCGGTGCCGTGAAGATCACCTTCGGCACGTCGGCCATGGCCGACGTCAACACCGGCGAGTACCCGGTGCTCTCGATGCGCGGGGCTTACCCGCTGGTGCTGTGGCAGCTCGGTGGGCGGCGCACCTATTGTCTCGAAGGGACAGCGATCAGTGCGGGCGCAGCCGTGCAATGGCTGCGCGACGGCCTCGGCATTATCGAGCGCATCGACGACAGCGGGCCGTTGGCGTTCGGCGTCGCCGACAGCGGCGGGGCGTGGGCGGTGCCGGCGTTTCAAGGGCTGGGAACGCCGCACATGGATCCCGGCGCGCGGGCAGTGATCGGTGGCCTGTCGCGGGCGACGACGCGCGCCCACGTCGTACGCGCCGTGCTCGAGGGGATCGTGTACCGCAGCCGCGAGGTGCTGGAGACCTTGTTCGAAGATGCAGCAGTGCCGGCGCCGGAGCGGTTGCGGGTCGACGGCGGAGCAGCCAGCAACGACTTCCTGTTGCAGCACCTGGCGGACGTGCTGGGAGTCGCCGTCGAGCGGCCGCAATCGGTACAGGCATCGGCCCTCGGCGCCGCCTATCTGGCAGGTTTGGCCACGGGCATTTGGCGAAGCCTCGACGACGTCGCCCACGCCTGGCGTTCCGGCCGCATCTTCGAACCGGAGTGGAGTGCCGACCGCCGCGACGCTACGTTCCGCGCCTGGCAAAAGACCATCGCCGCAGCGCGAGAACGAGTGTTCTGACTTACGATTTCCCAGTTTGTGCGCCGTGCGAAGAAATCAGATGGGGGAGAGCGAGGCTCCATGCTCGACGCGTCGGTGCTTGCCTCCTCCGGCTTGAGGTGAAAGCATCGGACCGGTCCGGAGTTGATAGTGGACGTCCATTTGCGCGGCTTGCGCAGTGTGCCGCTGCGGGCACCGCGCCTCACCCTCGCGGCGGTACTGGCGCTGACCGTGCCGCTGGTGTGGCAGGCCCGCAACCTGCGCATCGAAGGCGCGGTCGCCGATCTCCTGCCCGCACGGCACGCCGACCGCGCGTACTACGACGAAGTCCGTCGCGTCTTCGGCAGCGACGAAGCCACCCTGGTGGGGGTGTTTGCGAGCGACGTTTTCGCGCCGCCCGTACTGGCAGCGATCGATCGGGTTTCGACGCGTCTCGCCGCCATTGACGGCGTGCGCGACGTCGTCAGTCTGACCACGGCCCGCGGCGTCGACAGCGACGAACTCGGTTTACGCGTGGGCAAGCTCATGCGGGTGCTGCCCGACACCCCCGAGGCGGCGGCGGCGTTTCGGCGGACCATGCTCGACAACCGGCTTTACGCGGGCTCCATGGTCACCGGCGACGGGACGGCGACCGGGATCCTCGTACTGTACAACGTCATGGACGAAGCCGAGTTCGCGCGGCGGCAGATGGACAGCCAGGTGCGAGCCGCAGTGGCCGAGCTCGACGGCATCGCGGGCGTTGCGGTCACCGGCCTGCAGACTCTCAAGGTGCGCGGTACGCAGGCCATGCAGCACGATTTGCGACGCCTGCTGCCGCTGGCTCTGGCCGTCGTGACGCTGGTTCTCGTATGGGCATTTCGCACCCGGCGCGGCGTGCTGCTGACCTTATCGGCCGCGCTCCTCGGCGGCGCCTGGACCGGCGGGGCAATGGCCGTGGTCGGAGTCCCCCTCAACATCGGCACGGTCGTCCTGCCTCCTCTCGTCGTTGCCATCGGCGTGACCTACGCGATCCATCTCGTGAGCCGTTACTACCAGGAAGCGCGCCCCGGACGAGCGCCCCGAGAGGCGATCGGCGTGGCGGTCGAGGCGGTGGCCTTACCGCTCGGCATCGCGGCCCTGACAACCATCCTCGGCTTCGGCATCCTCGCCATCAGTCGGATCGACGCGATCCGGGGCCTCGGGATCAGCGCCGCACTCGGCGTGGGCTTCGCGCTGGTCGCAACCTTCGCCTTTATTCCCGCCGTGCTCATGCTGATGCCGCAACTGCGCGAGCGGCCGGTCACCCATCACCGTTGGACCGTCCTGGTACTCGACTGGTGCGGGCGAGTGGCCTTGGCGCATCGGCGCCTGGTCATCGGCGTCACGGCAATCGTCGGGTTGGTGGCAGTGGGCGGCGCTGCGCGGGTGCGGGTCGAAACCGACTATCTGACCTTCTTCGGCCCGCAGAGCCGCGTTCGCCTCGACCACGAGCGCATCGCCGCGGCGCTTGGCGGCACGCAGCCAATCTTCCTGGTAATCGACGGCCGCGAACCGAACAGTCTGCGCCGACTCGAAACTCTGCAAGCGCTGATTGGTTTGCAGGCATTCGTCCGTGACCAGCCCGGCGTCGACAGTGTCGTGTCGCCGGTTGACTTCGTTGCCCTGACCCAGAGCGTGCTCAATCCCGACGGCCCGGGGCCGCTGCCGGCCACGCAGGCGGAACTCGAACAACTGCTCGTTTTCCTCGACCCGGAGGATGTTCGTTACGTCCTCGATGAAGACGGGTCGCGCGCCAACATGATCGTGCGGACCCGACTATCGCGTTCTGCCGACGTTGCCGACTTCGTGCGGACCGTGGAGGTGGAGGCCCGCCGCCGTCTCGCCGGCGATGTGAAAGTTCGCGCCACGGGTGTCGTCCCTCTGCTGAGTCGCTCGGCCGACGAACTGGCCCGCGCCGAATTGACCGGGCTGACGCAGATGCTCGCCACGCTGCTCGTCCTGATGTCCTTTCTGTATCTATCTCTGCGCGGCGGCCTCTTGTCGTTGATACCGAACGTCTTCCCGGTGCTCGTTCTCTTCGGCGGTCTCGGCTGGTACGGCCTGCCGATCAACGTCACGACGAGCATGATCGCCCTGATCGCCATCGCGGTAACGCTGGCCGACACGACACACTATCTGAGCGCGTTGAACGCCGAACTCCGCCGCGCCGGGACAGAAGAGGGAGCGCTGCCGAGTGTCGCGCGCGCAGTCGGGCGCCCGATCATGTTCTCGTCGATCGCACTCACCGCGGGATTCCTCGTTCTGGGGTTTGCGAGCTTCGAACCGATCCGTCAGTTCGGGATCCTGGCCGGGTTTGCAATGCTGCTGGCGCTGGCGGCGGATCTGCTGCTGACGCCCGCGCTGGCGACGTCGGCGCGGGTGGTGACGCTCTGGGATCTCCTGCGGATGCGTCTCGGTCCCGCCCCGCACATGGAAATCCCACTGTTCGACGGGTTGCGTCCCTTTCAGGCGAAGCTCGTTGTGCTCATGGGTCAGCTCGCGACGGTATCGGCCGGCACTCGAATCACCCGCCGTGGCGAGATGAAGCGCGAACTCTACGTCCTCCTGCGCGGTCGCGCCGCCGTCCGGGCCCATGAAGGAGAACCGGTCATTCGCTATCTCGGTCGCGGCGACGTCGTC
Source organism: Candidatus Binatia bacterium (assembly GCA_023150935.1). Classification (NCBI taxonomy): domain Bacteria; phylum Candidatus Binatota; class Binatia (SeqCode); species Binatia bacterium. The sequence goes on from JAKLJW010000038.1 coordinate 47,567, forward strand.
GGTGAGATGGGATTGGTGCGCGACCAGCCGCGGTCGGCGGATGTCACCGCCGTCGAGCCCACGGACTATCTGGTGCTCGATGCGACGTTCCTCCGCCGGATTCGGCGCCGTTACCCGCATCTCGCCGCCTCGCTGTTGCTTAACCTGGCCCGCATCCTCAGCGATCGGCTGGAGAACACCACCGAGCAACTGACCGCGCAGCCGGCAGCGGCCGCGGGGAGCGCCGAGCCGGGATTGCGCGGCGCGGAACCGATTCGGTAACCTCCCGCATGCGCTTGGTCTTTCCGGACAAATCGGCTAAGCGGGAGATCGCTTTACGACAACAAGGGAGGAAGAGCTGACCATGGCGATCAAGCTGAAGTGCGGCGCGGCAGCGTTGTGCGCGATGACGGTTACGGTACTGGCGGCGGGACGACCGGCGGCGGCCCAGGACGTAGACGCTCGCGAACTCGTCAAGCGGGTCATGGAGGCATTGCCCAAAGCCTCGTTCAAATCCAAGGTCAACCTCACCACCCCCTCGGGGCCGCGTCTCCTCGAACTCGATCACAAGTTCGTCGACGGGGCCCGCGCCAGCTACCTCGAGCTGCTGGCGCCGGAACAGTTGAAAGGCATTCGCTTCCTGTTCGTCGAGCGGCTGAACGCGCCTTCCGAGCAGTACATGAAGGTGGCGGCCGCCAAGACCATCGTGCGGGTCGCCAACGAGGTGCGCAAGCAACCGTTCCTCAACTCGACCTTCTACATCGCCGACCTGATCGAACCGGCGCTCGACGACTCGACCTACAAGTACGTCGGCGAGGAGAACCTGCTCGGGCGCCGCTGCATGCTGGTCGAAGCGACGCCGAAGGACCCCGAAAAGGCCATTTACGGAAAGACCGTCCTCGCGCTCGATCCGAAGGACCTGCTGGCTTTGCGCCGCCAGTTCTACGACCACAAGGGGAAGATCCTGAAGGTCTGGACGGTGGAGACCGTCGAGAAGATCGACGGCATCTGGACCTTGAAGCAACAGCGGATGACGAACACTCAGACCGAGGAGCAGTCGCGGATCGACGTGCAGGAGATCAAGTACAACGTCGAGCTGCCCGATTCGATGTTCGTACCTAAGTACCTGCTGCACTAAGTACTCCGGTTCATTAGTCCGGCGACGTATTCCGTTCGTCCCGAGTAGCGCCATCTTTTCGGCGGCGTATC